>CAVGTC010000007.1:0-35224 GCA_963632255.1 Lachnospiraceae bacterium
CACTGGGGTGCGGCTTGGCCTTCAAAGTACCGCGGCATCTTGTCACCGAAGTGCAGGCTTGGCTTCAAAAAGGGTACACCGGGCCGCTACAGGCCGCCGGCGCCGTTAAACTTCCTAAAAGTTTCACTTCTTTCGCGGCGGCGTGTTTTGACGTTTTGTCAGTTTTTCGGGCGTTTTACTTACACTTTGAATTTCGTCCCCAACTGGCAGACACTGCGTCCCACGCACGCCCCATCCCCACCGCCACAGCATGCGCGGACAAAGTGCCGCACGCCCCGCAAGACGGCGGGAAGACAACGGGAATACGACGCGTCCGCCGCGACGGAGGACAGGCCGCGGCACACCCGGCACACCCGCACCCGACTTTTTTCGTACATTTGCTTTATGATAGACCCGTTCGCCCCCGGCGTGTGCGGCCCCGACGAGGCGGAAAGCCCCGCCGCGCCGCTCTCACTCTTCGAGCTTAACAGCATGGTGCGCGCCACGCTGCGCCTCACGCTGCCCGGCGACTACTGGGTGGCGGCGGAGGTGGCCGAAGCCCGCGTGGCCTCAAACGGCCACTGCTACCTCGAGCTGGTGCAGAAGGACGACCTGGGGCAGGGGGTCATGGCAAAGGCACGCGCCACGGTGTGGCGCAAGGAGTACGCCGGCATCGCCGCACGCTTCACCCGACAGACCGGCGGACGCATAGAGGCGGGCATCAAGATACTGGCAAGGGTGGAGGTGTGCTTTCACGAGCAGTACGGCTACTCGCTGAACATCACCGACATCGACCCCTCGTACACGCTGGGCGACCTGGCGCGGCGGCGCAAGGAGACAGTGCGCCGGCTGGAGGAGGACGGCGTGATGGGGCTTAACAAGGAGCTGCCCCTCCCCCGCCCCGTAATGCGCGTGGCGGTGATATCGTCGCCCACTGCGGCGGGCTGGGGCGACTTCCGCGCCGAGCTTGAGAAGTCGGGGCTGCCGTTTGTCACGCGCCTCTTCCCCGCCGCCATGCAGGGGGAGAAGGTGGAGAGCACCGTCATCGCTGCGCTCGACGCCATAGCGGCGGAGCGGGAGCGCTGGGACGTGGCGGTCATCATACGCGGCGGCGGCGCGACGACCGACCTCGGCGGCTTCGACTCGTACCTGCTGGCGGCCAACGTGGCGCAGTTTCCGCTGCCCGTACTGACGGGCATTGGCCACGAACGCGACGACACCGTCACCGACCTCGTGGCGCACACGCGGCTGAAGACGCCCACCGCCGTGGCCGCCTTCCTTGTGGAGCTGCGTGCGGGGGAGACGGCACAGCTTGACGCGCTGCGCCGCCGTCTCGCCGACGCGCTGCGCCGACTGCTCGCACAGGAGGAACGCCGCTCCGCCGCGCTCGCCGCCCGCCTGCGCCCCGCCGCCGCCGCCGCGCTCGCCGAAAGGCGGGCGGAGCTTAACGCGGCGGCAAGGCGTTATGCGCTGGCAGCCACGCGCTTCCTCTCCGTCCAAAAGGAAAGGCTGCTGCGCCACGCCCTCACGCTGCACACCCGTCCCGCCGCGCGTCTGCGGGAGGAGGAGACACGCCTCGCCCGCTGCACACAGCGGCTGACCCGCGCCGTGCCCGCCTTTCTGGCGGCGGAGGAGCGGCGGCTGGCGGCAGCAAAACGGGCGGCGGCGATGGCCGGACCGGAGCGCATACTGGCCCTTGGCTTCTCCATCACCACCTTGGGCGGAAAAGCCGTGCGCGACGCGGCGCGTCTGCGCCCCGGCGACGTGATAGAGACGCGCCTGGCCAACGGCACTTTGACAAGCACAGTGACAAGTGCCGTGACGGACGCGGCGGAGGGCGGTACGCCGGACGCTGCACCGGGCGCGGCGCAAGGGGGGGCTACCGGAAAGAGCGCGGCAAACTGACCTTCAGCATACACCACACACACCGCAAACAGATATGGCAAAGAAAGAGACAAGCTACGAGGCCGCGATGCGGCGCATCGAGGAAATAGTGGACAACATAGAGGGCGGCGAAATGGAGCTGGACAGCCTGACGGAACAGCTGGCCGAGGCCAACAAGCTGATAGCCCTCTGCGAGGGGAAACTGAAGAAAGTGAAGGACGACGTGAGCAAGCTGCTGGAGGATGGGAAAGAATAAGCTGGCGAAATTTGCCGACATGGCGGGCTACCCGCACGTTTTCGAGCCCTGCGGCACACGCGGGGAGGAGGCGGACTTTGCCCTGAAAGGGCGCTGGGGGGAGGACTTCTTCCACAACGGCAACCCCATCGTGCTGGAGCTGGGCTGCGGCCGGGGTGAGTACACCGTGGGGCTGGGGAAGCTCTTCCCTGACAAAAACTTCATAGGCGTGGACATCAAGGGGGCGCGCATGTGGACGGGGGCGACACAGTCGCTGAAGGACGGTATGCGCAACGTGGCTTTCCTGCGCACGCAGATAGAGTTTATCGACCGCTATTTCGCCCCGGGCGAGGTGGCGGAGATATGGCTCACCTTCTCGGACCCGCAGATGAAGAAGGTGACGAAGCGGCTCACCTCCACTTATTTCATGACCCGCTACCGCCACTTCCTGCGCGACGGCGGCACGGTGCACCTCAAGACGGACAGCCGCTTCCTCTTCACATACACGGACCTGATGGTGAAGCGCAACGGGCTGCCGGTGGACCTGCGCACGGACGACCTCTACCACTCGCTGCTGGGGACGGCGGACGCGGAGACGGAGCGCATACTCGGCATACAGACGTACTACGAGCGGCAGTGGATTGACCGCGGCCTGACGATAAAGTACCTCAAGTTCCGCCTCCCGCAGGAGGGGGAACTTACGGAGCCGGACGTGGAGATTGAGCTTGACGACTACCGCAGCTACAACCGCTCGAAGCGCTCGGGACTGGAAAAGGCGAAGTGACAACATCCGCGCCCCGCCGCGCGCCAGAAACGCCACGCAAGCCCGCCCCACGCCTTTCGCGGCAAAATGCACAGGGAAAGCGGTCGGGGAACGGCGTAAGACAGTCAAATCCGGAACAGGAAACGCAGAATTATTGCGTTATCTGTTCCGGATTTGACTGTTGATGCACAGCGTTCCTTATACTTTACGACGATGCCGGACTCGTTTACGGCAGCAAATGGAATGGCTTTAAGACCTTGCACTATGAGGACTCTTCCTCCTTAGCCGCCCCTGATGCAGGCAAGCTCTATGAACCGGGAGTAGGTTATTACGAAAGCTGAATGGACAAGTACGCTGACATGAATGATTCCGTTCTTTCGTCCTTTCCTGCGGAAAGTGCGTTTCCTCGCTGCGGCAAAGCCCAAGCATGCTATCCCTTGCTTTGTCCGGCTTATCGGGAGCATCCCTTTTCAGACTGACAAAGATTTTTGCCTAATCCACCCACTTTTGCAAGTGAACCGATAAGAGCCTGGTTATTTTTCCCACACCACTTTCCACAAAAAGGGAGGCGTCATTAAGCCTTATAAGTCTATCTTTTAGCAGAGAAACGCCAATCATAAGTCTATCTTTTAGCAAAAAACCGATGCTTATTGCTCTATCTTTTAGCGGAAGAATTGCCTAACTATGCGAACATCAATATCTTTGCATTGCGAATGCACTAAGATAATCTTCAAGATGGGGGAAAAATATCTGAAACGACACATAGACAAGGCTCTGCTGGAATGGAAGGACAGTCCGCGACGCAAGCCACTGCTCGTGAGGGGAGCACGACAAGTGGGGAAATCGAGCAGCATACGCCATTTGGGCGCCACTTTCGAACACTTCCTCGAAGTTAACATTGAACACAACCCGGAGGTGGCAGAATTTTTCAAAAACACGCGCGATGTGCGTGCTATCGTCCAACGGTTGTCGGATTACTTCGACGTGCCCGTCATCCCCGGCAAGACATTGCTTTTCCTCGACGAGATACAGAAGAGCGAGGATGTTATAAAGAGTCTGTGGTTCTTCAAGGAGGACTATAGTGAGTTACATGTGGCAGCAGCCGGCTCATTGCTCGAGTTTGCCCTGAAGGATCTCTCCTCTTTCGGAGTGGGAAGAGTCAGTTCGGTGTTCGTCCACCCTATGTCATTCGATGAATTTCTGCTTGCCACGGGAAACGGCGGACTGCTACGTGCAAAAGCGCAATGCAACCCGCAGAAGCCGCTCCCCGCGCCGTTCCACACCCGTCTTACCGAAGCTTTCCGCAGCTACATTCTTGTGGGCGGAATGCCCGAAGCTGTTTCCGTTTACGCCGAAACCGGTTCATACCGCTACAGCAGCGATGCTGTGAACGAGATTCTGCAGGGCTACCAGGACGATTTCGCAAAGTACAGCAAAAAGGCCAACCCCACTCTGCTACGGCAGACACTGATCAGCGTAGCACACCAGGGCGGCGCAAAATTCGTCTTCAGCCGCGTGGAGGGGGGATACCGCTCCGCAGAAGTGAAAACGGCACTCGAGATGCTGCGCGATGCCGGACTTATCATACCCGCCTACCACACCGACGCCAATGGTGTGCCACTCGGAGCGGAGATTAACGAACGCGTGGTGAAATATCTCGTCCACGACACAGGCGTGATGCTTGCCCTCCTCGGCATTGACGATGATTTCAACCCTATTGTGAAACAACTGATGGTGGACGACGAAATTGCACTTGTGGACAAAGGTGCCGTTGCGGAAATGGCCGTCGGACTGGAACTCATAAAATATGCCTCGCCCTACAAGCGTCACCAGCTCTACTACTGGCAGAATATGAATAAAGGCACGTCGGCCGAAGTGGACTATATCATAGCACAGGGCGGCAGCATCGTTCCCGTTGAGGTGAAATCGGGAGTGAAAGGCTCCATGGCAAGCATGTACTCCCTCATGCACAACCAGCAAAAGAATATCCAGCACGGCATACGCTGTTCGCTTGAAAATTTCGGAAGCTTCCCCAGTCCGCAGGGCAAGCGAGTCGACATCATTCCGCTCTACGCCGTATCCTCGCTTTTCCGGCCTGAGCCGGATAGGGTTTTCACAGATAGCAGGAACACAATTAAGTGACAACAAGGGACAATCTCCACTTTTCAGAGTTGTCCCTTGTTGTACTTTTTGTTGGTATCGTTTTACTACATTTCCGATAAGCCAGACGGGCAAAGGCAGGGTTGCCTGGGCTTTGCCGCAGCGCGGGAACGCACTTCGCAGGAAAGAACATCTTCCCGCAGCGGGTCACTCCCACTCGGTGGAAAGCACGCGCTCAAGCTCCTCGGCGGAAAGTCGCAACCTGAACTGCCCGTCACGCGCCACGGAAATGCCGCCCGTCTCCTCCGACACCACGATGGCCAGGCAGTCGCTCTTCTGCGAGATGCCGAGCGCGGCGCGGTGGCGCAGACCAAGCGACTTGGGTATGTCCATGTCGTGGGAGATGGGCAGGATGCAGCCCGCCGCGCGTATGCGCTTGTGGGAAATGAGCATCGCCCCATCGTGCAAGGGGGAGTTCTTGAAAAAGAGGTTCTCTATGAGCCTCTGTGTGATGTTGGCGTTTATCACGTCGCCCGAGCCGGCTATGTCGCCCAGCCCCACGTTGCGTTCTATCACGATGAGCGCGCCCACCTTCTGCCGGCTCATGCTGAGGCAGGCCAGCACGATGGGCATCACCTCCTCTCGGTGGGAAGCCTTCGCGCTGTTGTGGCGGAAAAGGCGCATCAGCAGGCTCTTGTTCTGCCTCGACCCGATAGTGGAAAAGAAGTGGCGTATCTCCTCCTGGAAAAGAATGATGAGGGCAAGCGCGCCCATATTGACCAGCTTGTCCATAATACTGCCCATCAGGCGCATCTCAAAGACCTGCGACACCATTATCCACACGCCGATGAAGATGAGTATGCCGTAGAAGATGTTGGCCGAGCTTGACTGCTTCATCAGGCGGAAGATGTAGTAGAGAAGCAGGGCGACGAGGAGAATGTCTATCGCGTCCTTTATACCGAACGTTATCATAAGCGGGGGAATTGGTGGTTGGGGGATGATTGGCAATGCCGCCGGGCGGGGAGCGTGTTCCGCGAGGCACGGTGGCGGGATGCCGGAAGGTTGGGCGCGTCAGACGCGGCGGGTGGCGAGGTAGATGCGGCGTGCCTCGACGGCCGCCCGCACGTCGTGTACGCGCAGTATGTGCGCCCCCTTGGAGAGGGCGATGGTGTTTAGCACGGTGGTGCCGTTGAGCGAGGTCTCGGGCGTGCCGCCAACGAGTTTGTATATCATCGACTTGCGCGAAACGCCCACAAGGAGCGGGACCTCCAGCGAGTGGAAGTCCTCAAGGTGCGCCATAAGCTCGTAGTTGTGCTCCAGGGTCTTGCCGAAGCCGAAGCCGGGGTCGATGATGAGGTCGCACACGCCCATCGAGCGCAGGGTGTCCGCCTTTTCGGCAAGGTAGAGCATCACCTCGCGACGCAGACAGTCGTAGTGCGGCGCCAGCTGCATGGTGTCGGGCGTGCCCTGCATGTGCATGAGCACGTAAGGCACGCCGAGGCGCGCCACGGTGGCGAACATCGCGCCGTCCATCGCACCGCCGGAGATGTCGTTGACGATGTCGGCGCCGCACTCCTCCACCGCCATCCGCGCCACGTCGGCACGGAAGGTGTCCACCGATACGGGGATGTCGGGACACAAACGACGCACCACGCCGAGGGCGAGGCGCAGGCGTCCGGCTTCCTCATCCGCCGGCACGTCGGCGGAGCCGGGGCGGGAGGAGTACGCCCCCACGTCTATCATGTCCGCCCCCTCGTCCACAAGGTGGGTGACACGTGCGGCTATCGCCTCGGCGGTCTGGGTGCGGCTCGCAGCGAAGAAGGAGTCGGGCGTGGCGTTGACAATCCCCATCACCTTGGGCTCGTCAAAGGCGAAAAGCCGCCCACGGCAATTTATCGTGTACATAGAGTTCTCGTTTACGGGTGGTTGCGGCAATCCGGGGGTTGGGATTGCTCCCAGACAAGATTTTGCGCAGCTATATATATAATAGGTGTCCCCTCCCCTGTCAGAGCGTGCAGAGAAACGGCACGATGACCGGCACCGTCATGTCAAGCACCATGCCGTGGAAGAGCGACACGGGTATCATCTCCTTGCCCGACACCCTCGCCACGGCGGGCAGGCACACGTCCACGGAGGTCACGCCGGCCGCGCACACGGGGGCGTAGAGACCCAACAGGCGTCGGAAGAGCGGGGCGAACACCACGGCGAGAAGCTCGCGAAAGATGTTGGAGAGCAAGGCCACCGTGCCCAGCTCAGCCGCAAGCTGCTCGCCGAGCGTGGGAAGCTTCAGCTGCGTCACGAGGATGGACGAGAGGGAGTAGTACCCCATCCCGCTGCCCACGGCCATACAGTCAAGGGGTGTCCAGCGGCGCAGAGCGAAAGCCGTGAGCGCGGAAAGCAACAGCGTACCCACCAGCGTGGCGAGCGGCAGCAGCAGCATCTTGGGGCGGAAATTGCGCAGGATGGCTTTCAGGTTGTCACTGCACCCCACGCTCAGCCCTATCTGGAACATCAGCGCGTAGAGTATGACGAGCGAAAGCCCGTGCAGGTCCCAGCGCAGACCGCCCGCCGCGCCGGCGGCGCACCCCACAGCGAAAGCCGCCACAACTATAAGGCTCTGTCTCATCGCGCCCCCTCCTTTTTGAAGACAAAACGCCAGACAGCCCATCCCGCGAGCGCGCTGCCCGCCATCGAGGCGGTGCAGATTAGCAGAGCCTGCCCGCCGAAGTGCGCAAGGTGTGACATCAGCTGCTCGTTGCCTCCGACGGTGAGCCCCAGCACGAAGAGCATGAAGCAGATTGTCAGCGTTATGGTATGGTTGACATACTGCAGGAAGCGCACGCGGCGCAGCGCGTAGCCGCAGGCGATGCCGGCTATGACTGTGAGTATTACGGAAAACATTGTGTCGGTTTGCGGTGCACGCCGTCCCGCCCGCGCTCACGCGTCCGTGCGGCCCGGCTCTTTGCGTGTGCAAAGATAGCACGTTTCCACCAAGCCGGACGGACAAAGTGCTGTTAAGACTTGCTTAGGCTTTGCCACAGCGGGGAAACGCACTTTTCGCGGAAAAGAACGTTCCCGCCAAGCCGAATGGGCAAAGACAAGTGCCGACTTGCACCTTACACTCTGCCGCGACGCACGGAGGATTCCCGACAGTAGATTCCCGACAATAAAGGATACTTTCCACCGAAACACCTGTCACAAAGCGTCCTCCACCCCGCCTTTCAGTGCGCTCACGGACACGGGGAAGCCCAACCTCCGCAATATTTTCATCGGGAATGCGCCAAATTCCGCCACCATAAGTCACAAGTCAAAAATATTTTCTCATATTTGCAACGTCTATACCGGCACTGAAAGCCCCCGGCGGGCAGAGGTGGGGTTAGACGTACATATTGGAAAAGCGTTTTGTACGCTTTGGTTTGACACAGTAAGAATCTCGCAAATTCGAAGACAAGTCAAAAACAAAGCAACCGGGACGCTCTATGGAGTGTATTATATGCAGTCCCGCCATTCCCCCGCGCTTGCGCGGAATGGAAAGGGTGTGTTATATACTTACACTGGCGTGGGGCTTTCAGCGTTGCTCGTTTCGACTTGTCGGGCAATGCGAGAGCCTTTACTGTGTGGAACGAGCGGCAGAATGGTTCCACGCTTTTTTAGTGTGTATGCAAAAGAACTTAGTAGAAGTGTTCAGAACATAGTCACCCTTGGAGCCATGTGACTTACCTTAGTCAAACATACCTGTATGGAGAAGAAAGAAAACGGGAACGAACTCCAATCACGCAGAGACTTTTTCAAGAAAGCAGCCAAAGGCACACTGCCCATTTTGGGAGCAATCGCATTAGCGGGAACGCCTGGAATAGTAAAAGCCGCAGAAGAGACAATGGGGTGTGATTGGGGATGCGCATATGGATGCTCTGGCGGATGCAGCCGCGTTTGCTCGATGAGCTGCTCGGGTAGTTGCAGAGGGCAGTGCAGCGGAGCTTGCTCCTACTCCTGCCAAAACACATGCAAGGGATCTTGCCACGGGAGCTGCAACGGCGGTTGTTCGAGCATGAACAGCTTCTGAGTAAATTTGTATGAAGAAAAAACAAAGCTTATGGCAGTCCGGCATGGCGAAGAACATCACATTCATCGTCACAAAGGACTGCCAACTGGCTTGCAAGTATTGTTACCTCGTAGGGAAGAACTCGAGAGAGCGAATGCCTTGGGAGGTGGCAAAGGCGGCCATCGACTACATCCTTGGACACGAGGAAGATTTTCCCGAAGCGAGCGTGGTGTGGGACTTCATCGGCGGAGAACCCTTCCTTGAGACAGAGCTGATAGACCATATTTGCGACTACATCAAGACAGAGATGTTCCGACTTAACCACCATTGGTTTGACTCCTACCGCTTTTCTTTCTCCACCAACGGCATCAACTACGGAACAGAGAAAGTGCAGCGCTTCGTCAGAAAGAACCGCGACCATCTCTCCATCGGCATCACCATTGACGGCACAAAGCGTAAACATGACCTCAACCGAATTTGGAAAACCAAGGGTATGGGACTGGTCACCATGCCAAAACCAGAAGAGGAAAGGGGATCGTACGACGACGTGGTGAGGAACATCCCGCTGTGGCTGGAGCAGTTTCCCCGCGCGGGGACGAAAGTGACCATCAGCAGCGCAGACATCCCCTACATCAAGGAAAGCGTGCTGCATCTTTACAGCCTCGGCATACACGAGGTGAACATCAACTGTGTCTTTGAGGACGTGTGGGGAGAGGGTGACGACAGGCTTTTTGAAGAGCAGCTCACGCAACTTGCCGATGCCATCATAGAAGGCGGATATTACGAGGACTACACCTGCTCGTTTTTCAGCGAGGACATCGGCAAACCGCTCGACTGCCACCTGCAGAACGGCAATTGGTGTGGTGCGGGCAAGATGCTGGCGATAGACGCGCAGGGCAACTTCTACCCCTGCACACGCTTCGCCCAATACTCGCTGCGTGAGAAAGAGGCACGTATCATCGGCAATATCAGCAAAGGCATCGACAGGAACAAACTGCGCCCATTCCTCACCCTCGACCGCTGCACACAATCCGCACAGGAGTGCATCGACTGCGACGTGGCTGAAGGCTGCGCATGGTGCCAGGGAGAAAACTACGACGCAGCAGACACGCCTACCATCTACCAACGCGCGACAGCCATCTGCAAGATGCACAAGGCGCGGGTGCGAGCCAACAACTATTATTGGAACAAACTCCGCCACAAGCTAAGGAAGGGAGGTGAGAAATGACTAGATACCTTGTAATCCTGCTAGATGACACCTCCGTGTCGTTCTGCCACTACGCCAATGCCAAGACTGAACGGCGACCTATTCCGCTGGAGACGCTGAAAGCCGCCATCGTGTACGCGATGAAAGAAGACCTGAGCATCCAGTTTGTGTACCCCTGCTACCAGCTTTCGGCGGAATATGAAGAAGCAATTGAGAGTGTTGCCCATGTTAAGATTAAGCCGTCCTGCTGCGCCAATGCCGCGGATGTCATTGTGTTTGAAGGCATCAAGTCTTTGTGCGGCTTTACCTGTTTCTCCAACGGGATGTCATACGCGCTGCGCGTCGGAAGGCGCGAGTTGTTTGACTACACTGCCTCAATAATCCCCTTATTATATAAGGTGGAGCGTCTGAATATTATCATCATAGACATTGAGACGTTTGGCGAGGAGGATTTCAAGGCTTACGCCGCCGCGCTGCGCACGTTGGCCGATGGGGTGGAAGAGGTGTACGTGTCCGGAAAGGCTGTGCAACTGAACCTTCTAACCGACCGCATGATGTTGGACAAAATGAACAACTGCGGCGCGGGCGACACAAGCATCACCCTCGCGCCCAATGGAAAATTCTACGCGTGTCCAGCATTCTACATGTCAGACGGGAATAGCCCTGCCGGCGACCTGAGTCACGGACTTAACATAAAGAATCCGCAGCTCTATCGGCTCAATCACGCCCCTTTGTGCCGAAACTGTGACGCATACCAGTGCAGACGCTGTGTATGGCTGAACGGCAAAACTACGCAGGAAGTGAACACGCCAAGCCACGAGCAATGCGTGACGGCGCATTTGGAGCGCAACGCGAGCCGCAAACTCTTGCAGGCAATACGGAAGCACGGAGACTTTCTGCCAGAAATGGGGGAGATAAAGGAAATAGCTTACCTTGACCCTTTTGAAGCGAGAAACGACTGGTAAACATCTACAAGTAATAGGCAATGATAACAAAGAAGTTGGTGGGCAAAGTGTCCGCCGAAGAAAAAGAAGAGATACAGCGGTTTTTCGAACGTCGCAACGGACTGAACGAGCTTGCAAAGATTGTGACCGCCGACAACACGGAACTCTACGAGAAACTGGTGAAAGACCTCGGAGAGACTGGCACAAAGTTTCAACAATGGTGGGACAGAATGTCCACAAAATACCAATGGGAAAGTGCTGACGGTGCCAACTGGGAGATTAATTTTGAAACGTGTGAAATCTTTTTAGCAGGAGGGAAATGACATGCTTACCATAAGACCTTTGTTTATCGGCACATCCGAGTTGCTGCTCATCGCCGCCCTTGTCCTGCTTCTTTTCGGTGGGAAAAAACTGCCGGAGATGATGCGCGGACTGGGGCAGGGCGTGAAAGCCTTCAAGGACGGAATGAATGATATTTCCGACAAGGAAGAGAAGGACGCTGGAGCTGGTATGCCGGAAGCCGATACCGGCGGGAAAAACAGCGAAGAGTCCCAAGCGAGCAATGGACAGCAATAACGCAAAAGCTGGCGGGACGAACCAGCTGATGACATTCGGGGAGCATCTTGAGGTATTCCGCAAGATGCTCCTGCGCATAGTCGGAGTGGTGATGGCATTCGCCGCAGCCATCTTCTGCGCAAAAGACACCGTATTCTCGTTTTTGCTGGCTCCATCCGACAGCCATTTCACAACATACAAAACAATTGAGCGGTTGGCACACAACGTGGGCTGGCACCTGCACCTTGCGCCCTATCACATCCAGCTTATAAACACGGAGTTGTCAAGCCAGTTTGTGGCGCATGTGTCCACATCTGCATATCTCGCCCTGCTGTTTGCCTCGCCGTATGTAGTCATTGAGCTGTACCGCTTCATCGCACCGGCACTTTACGAAAACGAGAGGCGGCACTCAGTCCCCGTCGCCGCCGCCATACTCGCACTGTTTGCGCTGGGCGTGCTGATGAGCTATTATGTACTCTTCCCGTTTGCCCTACGATTTTTGGGTACCTACCAGGTTGCGGCAGAAGTGACCAACCAGATAACACTGTCATCATACATATCTACCTTCGTCACTTTGACACTGCTGATGGGGTTGGTGTTCCAGATACCCGTACTGGCATTTTTCCTTGCCAAGCTGGGAGTCCTCTCGGCCGGCTTAATGCGGCGGTACCGCCGACACGCGGTCATAGCGACAGCCGTCGTCTCGGCGGTCATCACCCCACCAGACTTGTTTACGTGTTGTATGGTCATCGTGCCAATGTACGGCTTATACGAACTGAGCATACTTGTTGTCGCCGTTTGTGGGAAACGGGAAGCGCAATAAGGACGCACCACACAGTCCGTCATTTGGGCAATGGAGCGTCACAGAGCCGGAATCCTGCGCCCGTCCACTAACAGCGGGGACGTTTTCCCAGTAACCATAAGCAGAGGAAACGGCTTATACATTACTTCCCCCAAGCCTATGGAAGTGGTTTGCCACTTTTGTGACGGATTTTAAGAATTCGCCCCAACGAATTTAACCTACATTAGCCGCACGGATGGGGCGCGGAAAGACGGGGCCAGGGGTTGCTCCACCCAAGCATAGGGCTTTTTGCGGCAAAGTGTACACTGAAAAGCGGAAGACGGAGGGCACGCGCACTGGACGCGTACAAGGAACCACCCCAAGCGGTCTCCTGTCTCTCTTTCCTGCGGGAAATGCGTTTCCCGAGCCGCGTCCGAGTGCTATCCTTAACTTGACATCTGCCAGTCCGGCTTGACGGAAACGCTAAACACAGCCAGCCACGCTCCGCTATGCAAAGGAAATACGCACACAAGCGGGCATGGGGTGGGCGTTTGTCTCACCCGCCCCCGCGTCATTTCGACGAGGGAGTGAAAGTCTCAAACGTACCATCATCAAAAAAAACACGGATTTCCTTAATCCGCCGCGTCTTTTTGTCAAGATTTATTGCCGTTTCACGCAAAACGGACTTTGGCGCGGCGAAATCACGCGCAAGGGGTTGCCCGTAATACGCACCCTCCACCGGACTGGGAGTGGCGGTAGGGGACACGGAAGCGGACGAAAACGCCGTCTGCGGCGCAGACGTGCCCCCAGGGACGGCTTGCACCGTCCCCTGCATGCCATCGAAGAGTGTACCCTGCAAGGTGTCCTTCGGCGCGGACTTATCCCCCGAAAACATCTCCCCCTCGCCAAACATCAGCCAGCCCACGCTCACTTCTGGAAAAGCCTCGTGCACACCGGCCACGTGCTTTTTTGAAGGCTCCGTACGCCCGTTGAATATACCCGACAAGCTGGAAGGGGATATGCCGCACCTTACTGCAAAGTCCTGCTGTGAGAGTCCCGCGTACTCCATCACTTTCCTTATTCTGTCCTTCATATTATACGTATTGTGCAGATAATTGTTATGCATTGGTTTCGTCCCACGAAAAGTGCTTTCTTCTCCAGACCGCAGACTGTACGCCGTAAGGCAAACAACCCCAAGAAGAGGAAATATAGAACACTTTAAGGGACTGCATCAGGCGTTTTCTATACCAGAGGATTGATATTGCGTGTGCATGTACGCCTCCAAAAGGACCTTATGTTTTTGGTCTGTACGTAGCAAGCCACACGTCCCACATAACTCATCCCTGACGCGCAGGCAATAAAGCAAGCACTTAGCCACCAGGGGTACGTTTGACAGAGTCTTGACACACCCTCAAAGCGGAGTCGTAGTGTGTAATTCCGTGTTTACAAACACAAATTCCGATTGCAAAAATAAGAATTTGAATTTTTGCACGCAAGCGAAGCAACCGAATTCACATTCTCGTATTTACGTTGAGCCATCTTTACTTCGAGAAATGCAAGTTTTAGAAATTTGCATTTGCATACAGCGAAACAACTTCAAGCCAATTCTATGCTCACAGGGCTTTTTGCTTAGTTCTCAGCCACCAATATAAGGCCACGACACAGTGAACAAGCGTTTTAGGGTATTAAATTCACCCTCTACGCCCACAAAACTGGATATTTACACCATATTTTCATGGAAATCTACTCTTTTATAAGCCAATATCTGCCGCAAATTGCCGATGCATAAAATTCCATTCGCAAATACAAAGCGCGCAAAGACTTGTTATATATTTACATTTCACAAAGCCAATACGCCACACCACGACATACGACTTTGTGAATTCAGCGCACTCGATACAACTTCCTCCCCGCTTCGGTTTTCAGTTTTCAAAACTTCGCATTTGCAAACCGAGAGCGAAACGCAAAGACGTTTCACCAAAACTGCCATAAATCCGCCACACCTGTACAGACCGTCACACGACGGGGAATAACGCAACCACGGGAAGCCGTTTTTGTGTTATCAAACTGACACACAAACCATTACAACAATATTTTCCCACACATAAAGTTAGCGAAATAAATCCGCAACACACGGAAATAACTGCGGCTATCCACATTTTTCGCGTCTTTTCGCGTGTAAAAGCACAATTATCCGGCTTTTTGCGCCATTACAGACCGCTAATTCACATTTTCACGCCGCCAAACCGCTGCGGCGTGATGCCACACCGCGCGAACTATGCGCTCCGGCAGCCCCCTTTTCTCCGTCCCCAACCGCCGCGCAAAAGTCAGCTCGCGAAGCCAGCGCTAGAGGACAGCACGCAAAGCGACACACTCCCCCACACCATCTGCCCGCATAAGCAGAAAAAGAGAAACGGTCACACTGACGGAAAGGAAAAACAGGACATTGGCATTTTAGCGGAAAAGCGGCTCTTGCCCGGGACGTAAGACAAGGACGCAAAGCCCCCACCCCAGTCATCCCAAACAAGATGCGGCAAAAGACGCGAAGGTTTCCCCGCCATCAAAAAAAAGGAAAAGCGAGAGTATGAAATTGACAGAACGGACACACGAAACCGACAACGGAATAAACGCGAAGACGAGTACAAGTACAGAAAGACGGTCGGAACGCAAAAGGCATCCCGAACGTCGGCTGTACAGTTTTATGTCAGTGGAGGATGAAAAAAACAAGCTCCTTCATAAGGTCGCCGGGCGAGGTGGCGGAACTCCCGCCCACCCCTTTCGAGCGGGCATCGGCACGGCGAATCTCGGAAAGGATTTGCATCACCTTCCCCCCTTTATAGTTTCGCATGGGCGGCAGCACATTGCGCCTCACCTGCCATTCGCTCATCCCAAGCCAGACCGCCAGCCCGCGCTCACTGCGATCGGGCGAATAGTACGCCAGCATCACGCTCGAGAAGTAATTGAAAAGCGAGGGAAGCACCATCTGCACTGGATTTGCCTTGGGATTTTTGTCAAAATACTTCACAATTTGGTTGGCCAGGATTACGTTCTTTTCACCCAATGCGTCCCGCAGCTCAAATACGTTGAAATTTTTCGTCCTCGCGATGTGGCTGTTCACCATCGCCACGGTTACGGTTTTCTCCCCCTCGGGCAGGGCAAGCACAAGTTTGTCCAGCTCGCCCGCCATGCGGCAGAGGTCCGCGCCAACATACTCACCCATCATCTCCGCCACGCCCTGCTCGGCGGCGACGCGCTTGCGCTTCAGGTAACCGTTGACGAAAGCGGGCAGCTGATAGTCGCGCAGTTTGGGCGACTCAAAAAGCACGCCGGCTTTCTCGATAAGCGAAGTCACCTTGAGGCGGCGGTCGAGGGAGCCATGCTTGTGACAGAAGACAAGCACCGTGGTCTCCTGCGGCTGGCGCAGGTAAAGCGCGAGACGGTCGATGCCCTTGAGTGCCTGTGCCTCCTTCACCAGCACCACCATCCGCTGCGCCCCCATGGGGTAGGCCTTGGCAGCGGTAAGCACATTGTCCACCGAGCTCTCCGGTCCGTAGAACGTAACAAGATTGAAGTCGCGCTCCTCCGGACGAAGCACCGAGTCGACAATGAAATCGGCAACGTGGTCGATGTAGTAGCTCTCCTCACCCATGAGAAAATAGACGGGCTTTATGTTGCCCGCCCTCACCTCACGCACCACCGTCTCGTATGTCACGCCGGGCTTTTTCCTGGCTGCGGAAGCGTATCCTGCCATTTTCCTTTTACGTTGCGCTTAAATTTGTAAATTTGCTTTGCGGAGGCATCCCTTGCACTATAGGGCGCGTACCGCAAACGCTGCAAAAGTACTTAAATGCACGAAACCGACCTCCCCGCCTTTGTCATAAAAACCCGCGACAACGGGGGGCGCACCGAGGTGTACGACTTCCTGCGCCAAAGGTACGTGCGGCTCACACCCGAGGAACGGGTGCGGCAAATCTTCACCCACTACCTTGTGGAGGTGAAAGGCTACCCCGCCGCGCTGCTGGCCAACGAAGTGACGCTTGACGTGGGGGGCGTGGCACGACGGTGCGACAGCGTGCTATACCGGCGCGAAGGAGCCACGCCGCGCGTGGTGGTGGAATACAAGGCGCCCGCCGTGCCGATAACGCAACGCGTCTTCCAGCAGATATACGCTTACAACAGCGTGCTGCACGCCGACTACCTCATCGTGACCAACGGGCGCGACCACTACTGCTGCCGCGTAGACTACAAGGAGGGGAGGGTGGTTTTCCTTGAAGACATCCCCCACTACTCCGAGCTGTGACCCGCAAGGACCGCCGTTATATTTAAGCGAAAACGGCTCCCCCGCAGCAACTGTGCAGCGGACTACCAACAACATGCAGACCGCGTAACACCGCTCTGCAAGACAGCGGGAAAAGCAAAACCAACGCACACCCGCCCCATTCCGCCCAAACAGAAAAATGACCTTAACCCATGCCATACACGCAAAGTAAAAATAAGCGCGCTCCCCTCTCGCAGAAAGACCGCAACGCCCTGCGGTTGCTGCTTTCCGCCTCCCCGGACGCGGGAAAGACAGCCATCACCTCCAACGAAGTGTCGGCTTCCCCCGAGTATGACCTGCAGATTGTGCTGCCCGTCTACAACGCCGCGCAATACCTTGCAGAGTGCATTGACTCCGTCCTGCCCCAGCTCTACGGGAAATACAAGGCACAGCTGGTCATCGTAGACGACGGCTCCACCGACAACTCCCCCAAGATAATAAGCCAGTACGCAAGCCTTCCCGGCGTGCATGTCATAAGGCAGGAAAACAAGGGCTTCAGCGAGGCCCGCAACGCCGCCCTGCGGGAGATAAACGCAAAGTACGTCTTCTTTCTCGACTCCGACGACATCCTCGCGCCCCGCGCCGTGCAGCTCTTGCTTGACGAGGCCGAGGGAATGGGCGCGGACATCGTGGAGGGCGGACACACCTATTTCGGCGTGGCCGGCCGCCAGGCCGTCGTGCGCCGTCCCGAGCACTACCGCGGCACGGACTGGCTGCGGCTGAACGGAACGCCGTGGGCGAAAGTATACCGTGCATCCCTCTTCAAGGGGCTGCGCTTCCCCCCGGGTTATTGGTTTGAGGACTCGCTCGGACCACTTCTCCTCTTCCCGCTCTGCCGCACCATATCCCAGATACCCAACGAGGTGTACCGCTACCGCGCCAACCCCGACGGCATCTCCCACCGCTCGCACGGCTCCACGCGCAACATAGACGCACTGTGGGTGTCGCACAGCCTGCTTTCCGACGCGCGGCGACTGAAGCACGACTTCTCCCCCGCCCTGCTGCAGGCTTTCCTGCGCGACACGCGCTGCTCGCTCAACCGCCTTTCCGCCGTGCCCGACCGCAAAATACAGGATGCCGCCTTCCGCACCGTGTGCTGCCTCTGCCAAACCTATTTCCCGGGAGTGTCAACGGAAGGCCTGCGCGACCGGCTGCTGCTGCTTACCCTGCGCACACGCCAGCGCACCCTCTACCGCGTGCTGCGCCGCCTCCACGTCATCTGACGGCACAGCGTTTTTCCCCGCACAACGGCAAGAAAGCCCCAACACAAAGGCGGCAGAGAGACGGGAGAAAAACAGCTCGAAACCGCGCCGCCTTTCTCCCGCACAAGGACAGACCTCCCATAGGACTCACGAAACAAGGATAAGGCTGTGGGAAAGGCTGCACAAGGCAGCGCAATAACCCGCCCCCTCACGCCTGCTCCGCACAAAAAAAACGCTCCCCCGCAAGCATTGCGCAGTACGCGCCACTTGCGGGGGAGCGGTCAGTTTCCTATTCCAGTCCTCCACTGCTCGTCCATCGACCGGCAAACTTTTCACACCAGCTTTCGTGATGACAGGCTTTGAAGCGGAAATAGGGATGGAGATTAACCCAAATATTTCATGAGTATCTTGATGTTGTCCGCCTCTCGGAGACGTCGCAGCGCGCGCTCCTTTATCTGACGCACACGCTCACGCGTGAGGTTGAGCGAGTTGGCCACTTCCTCGGCCGTCATCTCGTTGCGCCCGATGCCGAAGAGCATCTTCAGCACCTGCCGCTCGCGCTCGGAAAGTATGGCTAAGGCGGACTCAAGGTCGTTGCGCAGCGACTCCTTCTCCATCTGGTTGTCGGTGCCGGGGGCGGAGTCGTCCGTCATGATGTCTATGAGGCAGTTGGAGTCGTCGTCCTGGAAAGGCGCGTCCACACTCACTTTCTTACCGTTGGTGCCGAGAGCTTCCTGCACCTTGTTCACGTCGGTGTCAAGCAGTTCCGCCAACTCGCCGACGGAGGGGCGGCGCTCAAACTCCTGTTCAAAGTTCACTATGGCCTTGGTGAGCTTGCTCTGAAACCCAACTTGGTTGAGCGGCATGCGCACAATGCGGCTCTGCTCGGAGATGGCCTGCAGGATGCTTTGGCGTATCCACCACACCGCGTAGGAGATGAACTTGAAGCCGCGCGTCTCGTCAAACTTCTGCGCCGCTTTGATGAGTCCGAGGTTACCCTCGTCTATCAGGTCGTTGAGCGCAAGACCCTGGTTTTGGTACTGCTTCGCCACACTGACCACAAAGCGTAGGTTGGCCCTGGTGAGGCGGTCGAGCGCCTCGCGGTCACCCTTGTGGATGCGCTGCGCCAACTCAACCTCCTCGTCCGTGGAGATGAGTTCCTCACGGCCTATCTCAACCAAATACTTGTCCAGAGCCGCGCTGGAGCGGTTCGTGATACTCTTGTTTATCTTTAATTGGCGCATATTCTTTTTAAGACGCTACTATTTCGCGGCAAAGTTACCGCTTTTTCTCCGTACCGCGTCCCGTCACGCACCGCTTTTCACACTGTCATCCGCACCCATACGCCATATTTACTGCTTAACATCTTTCTGCCGAACTCCAAAACACCGCCACCTCTATGGAACAAAGTGCCCGGTCGAAACACAAAAACCTGAGAAGCGCGGTTGTGTGCCTGCGTTTCTCAGATTTCTTTTACAGGAAAACCTTCCCAATTGATGGAATCCCTATAACATAAGGCGGAAAGTCATTTCGCAGCGCCGCCTTTCTGGGTGAAAAGTTCGGCAAAGAGGTTCATGCTTTCGGGATGCTCACGCACATAGCTGTCAATGTGGCGCATGCGCTTCTCCGCGAGAATCTCGTCCACCGCGATGAGTATGCCCGTTTCCTCCACCTGTCCGAAGCCCTCGTTCACGGCCGTACCGAAGACGCGCATCGTGGGGCTGAGTCCCATATAGGCGTTGACAAGCGGCGGGATGTTGTACCCCAGCTTGCGCACCTCGGTGTTAAGCACGCGGTAGTCGGTCTTGAAGTCATCATGTACGAAAATCCGCGCGAGTTTCTCCTCCGGGGTGTCTATACGCAGCGGGCAGAGGGGCGTGACGAGAGCCTCGGTGTCGCCGAAATGCTTGTTTAGGAAATAAAGAATCATGTCGCGCGCCTGGCGGTTGAACGACGGGTACATCGTCATCTTGCCGAAGAAATAGCGCAGTCCGGGTATCACCACCGTCAACGCGCCAAGGCCGTCCCAAAGGTTGTCAAGAGTGAAGAGTCCCTTGCTAAGTGCGCGGGTGCTTTGGTACTCAAGCGTCACGAAAGAGCGTCCCAGCTCCACGGTTTCCGCCACATAGTCTTTGAGAAACTTCTCCGAGAAGCGAAACATATGGCTGGTAGCGAGACGCGGCTGCCCGTCCGCGCCGTACTCAAACTCACGCCCCGGGAGGAAGCGATAGCCTCCGAGAATACTGCCCTCCTCCGGATCCCACACAATAAGCTGGTAGTAGGGGTGTTCGCAGGTGTCAAACTCGTCAAGGTCGAGTGCCTTGCCCGTACCGCCACCCGCCGCGCGGAAGGCAATCTCGCGCAGGCGGCCTATCTCGCGCAGCACATTGGGGGCGTTGTGCCAAGTGACAATGTACAGCTCGTTTGACGCCTTGTTGGTGTTACGCAGACGGCACGCGGGCATCAGCTCGCGGCGCAGCAACTCGCGGTCGACGGGGGGTATTATCTCTTCAGTGTGCATTTTCTCTTTCATATGCCGGACGGCGGACAGGACGGAAGCCGTTTCCGCCTCACTCTCGCCCGCTCCGCACTCACGCCTCCTCAGGCAGGCGGTACACCCGCTCGCGCACCCACGCCGCCCACTCCGACGGGCGGTGGCTGCGGTCGAAAGTCTGCCAGGGTATGGGCTGGCCTATGTGTATGTCAAAGGCCTTGTGGCTGTTGTTGTACATCTCGTCGACAAGCAACAACATTGCTATGTTGAACTTCAGTCCGAGCCGTTTGCCCGCCGCCGCCCACCGGTAGAAGCGGTCGGAGTTGCGCCCGCCGAAATGTATTGGCACCACGTCACGGTGTGTCTCCACGCTCTTTGTGACGAAAGCCTTGTTCCACGGCAGGTCGCTTATGACACCGCGCTCGCGCCGTGAGCACAGACCGGCGGGAAACATAATGATGTGGTTGTCACTGGCAAACGCCGCCTCCACAAGGCGCGGGAAGTCGCGCCCTTGCCGCCCGGTCTTGTTGATGGGCACACAGAGCGGGGCAAGTCCGCGCAGGTTCATCAGCAGGTCGTTTACGAGGTAACGTATTCGCCCGTCGTAGCGGTGTCCCAGTACCTGGCCGAGGGCAATTCCGTCCGGGCCGCCGAGAGGGTGGTTGGAAACGAAAGTGAAACGGCGGCCGCCTGCGTCGTCAGGGAGTCTGTCGGCTCCGTGTACATTCAACCGCATGTCTATCACACGCACGGCTGCGTCAAGCCATGACACGCCCTCAAGCCCTTCCATCGAGGTGAGGTCGGCGTTGAGCTGGTCCTGGTGTATGGCACGCCGCAGCCACGAGCGTGCAAAGCCAGGTACAAGACGCGCTTTTGCGCCCGCTTTCGCGCGCAAAACCTCGTCTATGTCTATCCTCACGGCTCTTTTGTCTTCCATCTTGAGTCTGTCTCGCGGGCGGCACAGCAAGGACGGAAAGCGGTTTCCGAAAAGGGGAAACGTTACCCGCCGCGCGTTCCTTGTGCGAAAGTACTAAAAAAAGGCACTTGCGGAAAAGGCGCGGAAAAAGTTTTATACATTTGCGTCCTGCACGACGCGCCGTTCCGCACGGCGGACACGGGGAAAATACGTACGCTCCGCACGCGCGTGCCGCTTTATTGCCATGCACACCCTCGTACTCATCACCACCGAATTCGCCGCCACCGCGCATCTCTTCATGTCGCTGGTGCTTTTCTACCTTGCGCGCCGCAGCGTGCAGTTTCTCTCGCAGGCCTGGATTATGCTGCTTGTGAGCCTAATGTACTGCGTTTTCCTTTTCTTCCTCGCCACGCACGCCACGCTGCCGGTGCCGGGCATACTGCACCCCGTGCTGCTCATCTACCTGCTTGTCTGCTCGTACCTGCAGAGCATCTACCCGCTTGGTCTCTGCATGCCGGGCTACCTGCAATGGGGGCGGATGTGGGCATACGCCACGCCGGCCCTTGCCCTCATCTTCATATACTGCGTGGGCGCGGCGGCGGGAAGCAACCTCGCGAAAGTATACGAGGCGGAGGATATACTCCACTATTTCCTTTCGGGCGACGTGGTGCTACGCTTCGTGGCCTTGCTGCTTTCGGGCTATTACATCGTCAACATATTTCGCCTTCCCCACCGCCTTGTGCGCAGTATGCAGCTGCCGAGCGACCTTGTGGCCTACGGTGGCGCGCTGGGCGGCGTGTGCCTGCTATTCGTGGTGCTGACGGTGCGCTTTTCCCCGGTGCTGCTCACAGTGTACATACTGCTCTTCACGATGGTGAACATGTTTCTCTTCTTCCGCATACTGCGTCCCACGGCCGACTCCATCTCCTACCCGCCTTTCCGACAGGTGGAGACACCGCCCACTCCGGAGGAGATAACACGCTCGGAGGCGGACGACTTCAACGAGGCCAACCTCCACCGTTTTGAGATGATAGAGTATGTGATGCAACACGACAAGCCTTTTACGGACAGCTCGTTCAACCGCGAACGGCTCTGCCGCCTCGCGGGGTTCAACCGCCACGTGGTGCTGCAGAGCCTGCGCTCGCAGGGGTACAACGACATACACGAGTACATCTCGCGCTACCGCGTGACGGAACTTCGCCGCCTCATCGACTGCGGCGAGGTGACGGAGCCGTCACAGGCGGACAAGGTTGGATTCTGCACACTTAAGACTGCAGTGACGAGCTTCGCCCGCTATGAGGGACTTAACCTCGCGGAGTACATTGCCGCCCGCGCGAAAAGCAAAGGGGGCAGCGCGAAAGCGTAAGCAATCTGGTTCCTGCCACGGCACGCCAGTGCCCTGGCACAACCTCCCCGATGCGGCGACCGCAGACACCACTGCCGCACCGTCACATAGGAAGTTTTTCCCGCCAGCCACGACGAAAGAAAAGCCGGGCGGCCGCAGGAAACAACGCTTTTGCTGTTTTTCCTACGGCCGCCCGGCCTTTTGCGTGTGGAGGAGGGTGTACCCTTACACTATATATAATATATGTGTGGGGCGGAAAATATTCCGCACATGCTTTAGTCGGTGGTTGCCGGCACCGCGCCGCGCTCCACGTCTATCACCTCATAACGAGAGTGCTTGCTGATGTACTCAGGCACAATCTCCTTCATCTTCCTCACCGTCGCCATGTCGTCGTAACGGGCGGCAATCTCGCTCAACTCGCCAAGAGCTTTCAACGCGTCGCTGTACTCATAGCTGCGCACATCGGCGATGCGTATCTTTTTGTGGAAAGAGGGGCGAGTGTTCTCGTTCTCGCTGAGCACCTCCTCGTAAAGTTTCTCGCCCTCGCGCAGTCCCGTGTACTTAATCTCCACGCCTTTCGCGCCGCTGAGCTGTATCATGCGCTGGGCAAGGTCGGCTATGCGCACGGGCTCGCCCATGTCAAATACGAATATCTCACCGCCCTTGCCGTGCGTGCCCGCCTCAAGCACCAGCTTGCACGCCTCGGAGATAAGCATAAAGAAACGTATTATCTTGGGGTGCGTCACCGTGAGCGGACCGCCGTTCGCCAGCTGGCGGCGGAAGAGGGGGATAACGGAGCCGTTGCTACCCAACACGTTGCCGAAACGTGTGGTGACAAACTGCGTCACGCCTTTCACCTTTCCCTCCTTGATAGCTTTGTCGAGACTCTGCACATATATCTCGCAGATGCGCTTTGAGCAGCCCATCACATTGGTGGGGTTCACCGCCTTGTCGGTGCTGATCATCACAAACTTGCGCACGCCGTACTTCACGCTGAGATCCGCCAGCACCTGCGTGCCGTACACGTTGTTCTGCACGCTCTCGCTGGGGTTGTCCTCCATCATGGGCACGTGCTTGTAAGCGGCGGCGTGGAAGACATAGTCGGGGCGGAATGTGGAGAATATCTCCTCCATGCGGTCGGCCTTGCAGATGGATGTCACCACCGTGTGCGCTTTCACCGAGGGGTATTTATTTGCCATCATAAGGCGCACATCGTGCTGGGGAGTCTCCGCCTGGTCGATGAGCATCATCTCGGCGGGCTCGTAAGCTGCAATCTGGCGCACCATCTCCAAGCCTATCGACCCAGCCGAGCCGCTTATCAGCACACGACGGCCGCGCAGCAGGGCACCCACGCTGTCCATGTCCACCTGTATCTCCTCACGGGGAAGTAGATCCTCAATGCTCACCTCGCGTATGCCGATACGTGCCTTTTTGTCCTGATTGCGCACCCACTCGGTTGCATCCTGCGACACGTATATCTTCACGCCGGCGGATATGAAGAGATCCTGCAGCTCCCGGTTTTGCAAAAACCTGTCGTGCTTCAGAGGAGAGACAAGCAAAGCCTTGATGTTTTCGCGCCGCAACACACTGCGCAAGTCCTCATGCACGGAGTATATGCGCTTGCCCATAAGCCGCTCGGTGTAGTGCGCGCTGTCGTCACCGATGAAGCCGCGCACCCTGAAAGTGGTGGGCTTCTCATTGTGCGCCTGCGCGGCGAGCGCAATGGCTCCCGAGCGCGTGCCGTATATAAGCGTGTTGCAAGCCTTGCTGTCCATGATGGCGTTGTCATACGCCAGACATATCACGACACGCGTGGCGCAGGTGATGGCCGTGGTGCCGATGAAAATCATCACTATCATGCGCCCGGTCATCGGGTAGAACGTGTCATCCCATCCGCACTCGCGCACAAGGAGGTTGAAGCCGAGCGCCAGCACAAGCGACAGCAGTCCGCTGCACGACACGCGCAACAGGTCGTTGAACTGCGAGTAGCGCAGTATGCCCGCATAGGTGTGGAAGACGCGGTAGCCCACGATACTGAGTGCGGCAAAGGCGAAGAACGTGTGCATCAGCGGCGCGCCGCTTTCAGCCAGCTCCGCGATTGGGTGGCGGAGGAAGAACATAAACAACCCTCCCACTATAAAGACCGCGAGGTCAAACACCACCACGCCCCAGTACGGAAGGGCTTTCTTCCCGAAATACCAATTGATGAGTCTCTTCAGCATAAATCTTTCTTTCGTTTCTTCACCTGCAGCCGTGCGGCATATTTGCGCCACCGCCGCCGGGCGGAGATACCACCCGTTCCGGCAAACTGCGTTTTTAGGCAAATCGTCCCGTCCATGTCCGCCACGCACTGCGCCGGCATAACCTATGGACAAGCAGACGCAAAGTTAGGCACAAATATTTACTGCACGAAACGTTTTTTTTTTTTTGGGGGGGGTAAATGGCAATTTTAGCACCTTTGAAACATACGAATTGCGCTTTTTCACCCACAAGCCAATGCATTTTGTATGCGAAACTGGGCGGGAAGACAACAAAACGGCATTTCGTGAGTTTCAGTCGCCACGGGCGGCGTTAACAGCGGGAAAGCCCACGAGACAGAAAAGCGCGGAGTGCCCCGGCACCGCCGCCGCGCAATAAGCGGACGCTTTGGCGCAGACACTTCGCCAGACACACATTATAAATATATGCTAAGCAGGGAGAGCCGCCGTCACGCGGGATGCCGCGTTACGCACTATTTTCGTACTTTTGCCGAAATTAGTTTCGCACACTCACCTTATGCCTCTCACGCCCTCCCACGCATACCTCGCGCTCATCGCCGCCTGCGTCCTGCTCGCCGCATGGGCGGCGTGGCACAAGCTGTCACCGCGCGTGGCACGCCGCCTGCGTGCCGTCCTCCGCGCGGCAGCCGGAAAGACGGACAACCCCTGGGCCACCCTGCCCACACCCGTGATGCCGGAGAAAGCCACGGGGACGCTTGAGGCCGCCATGGGCCGGTTGCAGATACACTTCGACCGCATAGAGGGAGAGGGCGAGGGCATCGCATACCATTTCATCTACCAGTCCGGCTTCTTCGTGCTCGACATCCCCGCCCCCGGCGGCATGCAGCGACTCACCATGCCCGGCGTGTACACCGCCGAAATATGCGACATCGACTCCGTGCGCCTCGTGTGCAACCAGACCAACGAGGGACTCACCGCGATAAAGGCCATATACAGCTTTGACGAGGATGGCGACGAGATACGCTGCCACCTGCAGTACGCACTCGCCCCGGCGGCCGACACCGAGCAGAGCGTGCGCGACCTCAGCCGCGCCCTCGGCGACCTTTTCTCCGCCCGCGACGCCATCAGCCCGCAGCTGCACCGTGTCATAGGCAAGTCGCGCGAGCACAACATCTCCGACATCGAGCACGAGTACCACTGCGACACAGCGGTCGCCTCCGTCCTCGCACGCGCCGAGACGCTGCACAACGAAGACGACATAAGCCGCATGTGCGAAGCTGCCCTCCCCGCCATACCGCCCGCCGCCCCCACTGTGAACAACTGGCTGCGGACCATGGGACTGCTTGCCGGTGCCACGCTGCTGCGTCTGCGGGTGGTGACAGGGCAGGACGTGCGCCTTTTCGAGGGGGACGGGGCGGCACGCCACTACCAGCTGCACACAGCAATCTCTTCCCAAAATCCGTCACCCGGCAGCGAGGGGCACACCATGCCGCGCAACGCCACACTGCTGCTGTCCTACCGCCTGCCCGGCGAGGAGGAAAGCACGGACGCGCCCGAAAGGCAGCTGACACTTGTGCTTGAGGAGACAGGCGGCGGGGAGGACGGCGCGCCGCTGCGTTACCGCCTCACCTACTCCATGCCGCCGAAAGACGCGCAGCGGCCTTACACAAGCGGCGCGCCCGAGGAGCGCACACACCCGCTCTCCGGCTGTATGGCAATGTCCGCCGACATGCGCACCCTGGCACAGGCGGCGGCAGAATTCCGCTACGAGCTGGCGGAGGCTCGCGAAGCCGCGGATAAGGGGGAGGCACTTACGCCCGTGCAGAGCGAAATACTCGCCGTCGAGGACACCGGCACCGCGTACGACATTTACTGGGGGCAGAAACTCATGCTGGGGAAAGACTACTTCAACGCCGCACTCCATTTCCAGCGCTGCTGGCAACGCCTCAACGCCGAGATGATGCGCACCCCCGGAGACAAACTCACCGACACCTACCACAACGTAAGCTACCGCGCTGGCTTCTGCCTTATGGAGCTGGGACTGCCGCGCGAAGCGTTCTACTACCTTCAGGCGTGCGAGTATTCGGGCGATGCCTCCCATATGACGGAAATGGTGAACTGCCTCGTCAACGCCGGCGACTACCGCGCCGTGCAAAAGGTGGACTCCGTCCTCGCCACCGTGGAGGAGCGCGTGAAAGACATCACCGAGGAAGACGGCAACGTGCCGCCCGAACTTGGCCGGCTGCACAATTTCCTGCGCCGCCGCCGCGTGTATCTCTTCATTGAGCGCGGCCACATCGACCAGGCCGAGCGCGACTGCCACGCCATGCTGGACGAGCCTGCCAACGCCGACTTCGCCCTCAACGAGCTGGACTACATACAACGACTGCGCGATAGCCGCGAAGCCCAACCCGGCGGCGAGACAGGCTCCACACGCTGACACCTATACACTCTATATATAATGCGTGCACACGAGGACTGCCGCCGCGCGAACGCAACTCTCCGCAGAAAAGAACCTTAAACCGCACCAACAAAACAAAGACGCGATGCCCCTCATATCCCCCTCACTGCTCTCAGCAGACTTCGGCGACCTGCGCCGCGACATAGAGATGCTCAACGCCAGCCATTGCGACTGGTACCACCTCGACGTGATGGACGGCGAGTTTGTCCCCAACATCTCCTTCGGCTTCCCCGTGATGGAAGCCATGGCGCGGCACGCCACCAAGCCGCTCGACGTACACCTTATGATAAACCGCCCCGAGAAATTCGTGAAGCAGGTGAAAGCCCTCGGCGCGAAAGTGATGAACGTGCACTACGAGGCCTGCCCGCACCTCCACCGCGTGCTGCAGCAGATAAAGGCCGAGGGCATGATGGCCGGCGTGACGCTCAATCCGCACACCCCCGTCAGCGCGCTGGAGGACGTGGTGTGCGAGGCGGACGTGGTGATGCTCATGTCCGTCAACCCCGGCTTCGGCGGGCAGAAGTTCATCGCCCACTCCGTGGAGAAGACCCGCCGCCTGCGCCGCCTTATCGACGAGAGCGGCTCGCACGCGCTCATAGAGATTGACGGCGGCGTAAACCGCGAAACGGGCCGTCTGCTTGTCGACGCGGGGGCGGACGTGCTGGTGGCCGGCTCGGCCATATTCCGCGCCGCTTCCCCCGCTGCCGAGATTGACGCGCTCAAGGCACTCTGACCGCGCCGCGCAAGCACACGCTTTCACACCATACACATTATATATGCGGCGGTTATGGCAATTCCGCCCCCATTGACCTGGGCGGATTTTTGTAACGGCACAAGAAAGGAAACACCGCAACCGCCCCCAAAGGCACGGCGGCACACCCGCCGCAAGCCCTACCAACAGTAAAAAGACCTTGACACTTCCTCCCCTACTCACCGACAAAGAGCTGCTCGCGCTGATGGAGACCATACGCGAGAGCCGTGACATAGTGATATGCGCCCACCGCGGCCCCGACGGCGACGCCGTGGGCTCGTCACTGGGCTGGGCCGAATACCTGCGCTCCATCGGCAAAAACGCACGCGTCATACTGCCCAACCCCTTTCCCGACTTCCTGCGCTGGCTCCCCAACTCGCAGACCGTGCGCTTCTACGCACGCCACGAGGCGGAGGCGACGAAAGCCATAGCCGCCGCCGACCTCATCTTCTGCCTCGACTTCAACAGTCTGCCGCGCCTGCAGGACATGCAGCACGCCGTGCAGACCTCACGGGCACGCCGCGTCACCATCGACCACCACCCCTCGCCCGACACCTCCATGTCCGCCCTCACGCTCTCTTTCCCCGCCATGAGCTCCACAAGCGAGATAGTGCTGCGCCTGATATGCCAGCTCGGCGGCTTCGACGCGCTGACGAAAGGCGGGGCGGCGTGCCTCTACACGGGCATGATGACCGACACGGGGGGCTTCACCTACAACTCCAACAGTCCGGAGATATACCAAGCCATCTCGCTGCTGCTCACCAAGGGCATTGACAAGGACAAGATTTACCGCAACGTCTTCAACGTCTACTCGCCGGACCGCCTGCGCCTCACGGGCTACATACTCTACGAGAAGCTACGCTTCCTCGCCGGCGGCCGCGCCTCCATCTTCACCCTCACGCGCGAGGAAATGAAACGCTTCAACTACATACGCGGCGACTCGGAGGGACTCGCCAACATGCCGCTGCAGGTGAAAGGCATGCGCGTGAGCGTCTCCCTGCGCGAGGACACGGAGCGCGACGTGGTGCGCGTGTCGCTGCGCTCGGTTGACGACTTCCCCTGCAACCGTATGGCTGAGGAGTACTTCAACGGCGGCGGACACCTCAACGCCTCGGGCGGCGAGCTGCCTTTTCCCCTCGACGAGGCGGTAAAAACGGCCGAGCGCGCCATAGAGGCTTACGCCGAATACCTTTAAGACGGCTTCTATAATCCCCCTCAAACCCAACACGCCCCGGCATGCCCCCCACCCTCGCCCAAATCTTCGCCGCTTTCCTGAAAGCCGGCACGCTCGCCACCGGCGACGGCTTCGCCGCCGTCGCCCCACTGCGCCGCGCCCTTGTGGAGCGGGGCGGATGGATGGACGGTGACGACTTCAACCGCCGCTTCGTCATGGCGCAGGCCATGCCGGGCGTGTTCAACGTGAACCTCGCCGTCTATCTCGGCCACTCGCTGCGGGGTTGGAAAGGCGCGGCTGCGGCACTGGCGGGCGTGGCGCTGCCCCCTGTGGCTTTGCTGCTGCTTTTCAGCCTTTTCTTTGACTCCCTGCGCGGATGCGCCCCCGTGGAAGCTTTCCTGCGCGGCACGCGCCCCGCCGTCGTGGCTGTGGTGCTGCTGCCCGCTTTCCGCATGCTGCGCTCCGCCCGCCTCAGCCTCAGCACGCTGTGGATACCGGTGGGCGCGGCGATGGCCATCGTGCTGCTCGGCGTTTCGCCGGCGTATGTAGTCCTCGCCCTCGCTTTCGCCGCCGCGCTCTACGCTCTTTTCATAAAACCGGGCGCGTGAAGCGGCACAAACCGTATCCCCGCCCTTTCCGCACGAAACGACAACCGCCATGCTACCCATACTGCTTCTTTTTCTCACAGCCCTGCAAACCGGCGCGCTCGGCGTGGGCGGCGGCACAGCCCCGCTCGCTTTCATCGAGCACGAGGCCGTGACGCTGCACCATTGGCTCACGCCCGCCCAGTTTGCCGACATCGTGGTGTGCTGCCGCGTGTTGCCCGGCGGAACGCTGACGGGCAGCAGCGTGATGGCGGCCTGCGCCGCCACGCGCGGGGCGGGAGTCTGCGCCACACTCGCCGCCTGCGCCGCCGTGCTGGCGGGTTTCGCGCTGCCCGCAGCGGGTTGGACGGCACTCGCCGCGCACGCCAAGCGCACCAGGACAGGCGCGGAAATACTGCGTTGCGTCGCCGCGCTGCTGCGCCCCCTCGCCCCCGGACTGTGCGCCGCCGCCGCCATGCTGCTGATGACGGCCGACAACTTCGGCTCGCCCGTCGCGTCGCCCTGGCAGTGGGGCGTAAGCGTAGGCCTCTTCCTCGTGACGCTCGCGGGCACCGCCGTCTTCCACATCAACGCGCTCGCCATGATCACGCTCTGCGGACTGGCGGGCTGCCTGCTGCTGTGACCTGACACGCAGTTTGCCAACCGCATTTTCCAAAGTCCGCACACCGCGCGGAAAGTTTGCGGCACACTGCCCATTAGCGTGCCGCAAGCAATGTTTTTTCGCCCTGTTAGGCGTATTTTTGCCACACATTCACAAAAACGTAACAGGGACGGCACGCCCCTCCACCAAAGCGCGCCTTGCGTCATGAGCTTTAATTTACCGAAAACAGACAAGAAACGCGTGGTCATCGTGGGCGGCGGCTTCGGCGGACTGAAACTTGCCGAAAAACTGCGCGGCAGCAACCTGCAGGTTGTGCTTGTCGACAAAAACAACTACCACCAGTTTCCGCCGCTCATCTACCAGATTGCCTCGGCCGGCATCGAGCCGAGCTCCATCTCTTTCCCTTTCCGCAAGATTTTCCAGAAGCGGCGCGACTTTTTCTTCCGCATGGCAGAGGTGCGCTCCATCTTCCCCGAGCACAAGATAATACAGACCTCCATCGGCAAGGTGCGCTACGACTACCTCGTGCTTTGCGCCGGCGCCACCACCAACTTCTTCGGCAACAAGAACGTGGCCGCCGAGGCTATGCCAATGAAGAATGTGAGCGAGGCCATGGGGCTGCGCAACGCCCTGCTTGACAACTTCGAGCGCGCGCTCACCTGCGCCACCGACCTCGAGCGGCAGGAACTGCTCAACGTGGTCATCGTGGGCGGCGGCGCGACGGGCGTGGAGATAGCCGGCGCCCTCTCGGAGATGAAAAACTACGTGCTGCCGAAAGACTACCCCGACCTCCCCACCAGCCTGATGCACATCTACCTCGTCGAGGCGGGGCCGCGCCTGCTGCCGGCCATGAGCCGCGAGTCGTCGGCGAGGGTGGAGAAATACCTGCGCCGCATGGGTGTCAACGTGCTGCTTAACAAGATGGTGACCGACTACCAAGGGCACAACGTGACCCTGCGCGACGGCAGCTCCATCGCCACACGCACCTTCATCTGGGTGAGCGGCGTGGCGGCGCAGCCCGTGGGCAACCTTGACGAGTCGCATCTCGGACGCGGCCGCCGCATCGTGGTGGACGCCTTCAACCGCGTGCCGGGACTTGACGGCGTCTTCGCCATTGGCGACCAGTGCATCATGCCCGAGGGCGACGACAAATGGAAGGGCGGACACCCGCAGCTTGCGCAGGTGGCCATACAGCAGGGACGACTGCTCGCCAAAAACCTGAGCCGGCTGGAGAAAGGTAAGGAACTGAAGCCTTTCCGCTACAAAAACCTCGGCACCATGGCCACCGTCGGGCGCAACTGCGCCGTGGCGGAGTTCAGCCACATGCGCTTCGGCGGCTTCCCTGCGTGGGTGCTGTGGCTTGTGGTACACCTGCGCTCCATCCTCGGCGTGCGCAACAAGATAATTGTGCTGTTCAACTGGATATGGAACTACCTCTCCTACTCCCAGTCGCTGCGCATGATAATCTACGCCAAGAAGGCCAAGGAAGTGATAGAGCGCGAGCAGCGGCTGGCATCGACACACTGGGGCACCGACCTGCTTAGCGAAGGCTCGGAGGACACCGCGCACACGCCGCAGCAAGCCGCACAGACGGCAGACGGCGCGGCGCCGCAGGACACGCCGGCGGGAAAGCCGGACAAGGCATAAGCGCAAAAACGCAGGGACAACGGCGGACGACAACAAACACGCGCCGCCGGAAAACGGACCGAGGGAAAGGGACGGGGCGTCACCCCATCTTCCTCCCGCGGTCCGTTTTCCGGCGGCGCGTTTCCGTCACCACGTCCGCGCCGGCGGGCGGCGCGGACGGTTTTGTCAGCACTCAGGGTCCGGCACAAGCAGCTTGTAGCCCTTGCCGTGCACGTTGAGTATCTCCACCTCGTCATCCCCCTTGAGCAGCTTGCGCAGCTTCGTGATGTACACGTCCATTGAGCGCGCGTTGAAATAGTTGTCGTCCACCCAGATGGTCTTGAGCGCGTAGTCGCGCTGCAGCACCTCGTTGGCGTTGGCGCAAAGCAGGCACAGCAGCTCGCACTCCTTCGTGGTGAGCTTCGTCTGCTCCTCGCCGCGCGTAAGGGTCTGCCGCTGCGTGTCAAAGACAAAGCTGCCTATCTTGTAGCTCTGGCGGTTGCGGTTTTTCTTTCCGCGCACGCGGCGCATAATGGCCTCGATGCGGAAAGTAAGCTCCTCCATGGAGAAAGGCTTGGTGAGATAGTCGTCCGCGCCGATGCGGAAGCCCTCGAGTATGTCCTCCTTCAAGGTCTTGGCGGTGAGGAAGATGATGGGCAGCTCCTTGTTGGTGTTGCGTATGTCCTTTGCCAGGCTGAAGCCGTCCTTGCGGGGCATCATCACGTCAAGCACGCAGAGGTCGAACTTCTCGCGCACAAAGGCGCGGTAGCCGGCCTCGCCGTCGGGGCAGAGCACCGTGTCGTAGCCCTTCGCCTGCAGGTACTCGCGAAGCAGCATGCCAAGGTTTTCGTCGTCCTCGCAAAGCAGCACCCTCATCTTCTCGTCCTTCGGCTCGGCGGGCATAGCCTCCGGCACCGGTGTCATTACGTTTTCTTCCATTTCTTTCAGTTTTAATTCTCGTTTGTTGTCTTCTTATTGCTCACAGCGGGCGGCGCACGGCAAGCCCTACCGCGCCAGCGGCATGGTGATGACGAAGCTCGTGCCGCGTCCGAAGTCGCTCTCGGCGTGTATGCGCCCGCCATGCGCCCTCACCACGTTCATCACATAGGCCAGGCCCAAGCCGAAGCCCTTCACGTCGTGGCGGTTGCCCGTATGCACGCGGTAGAACTTGTCGAATATCTTTTTCAGGTCGTCGCGTCGTATGCCTATGCCGTTGTCGCTCACGGTGATGAGCAGCTTCCCGCCCTCGTTGCGCGTGGTGACGCTGATGCGCAGCGGACGCTCCTCCGAGCGGTACTTCACGGCGTTGTCCATAAGGTTGAACACCACGTTGGTGAAATGCATCTCGTCCACGAAGATGGTGGCTCTCTCCGCGCCGAGCGTGGCGTCAAGCTGCCCGCCGGATGCCTCGACCTTGAGGCGGAACGTATTGACGGTGTCCTGTATGAGGGCGTTGGCGTCGGTTTCGCGGCGTTTGAAAGTGGCCGCCTTGCGGTCGAACATTGACATCTGCAGCACTTTCTCCACCTGGAAGCGCAGGCGTTTCGTCTCCTCCACTATGACACCCGAGATATGCTCGAAAATCTTCTCGTTTTTCCCCACCGAGGGGTCGCGCAGCATCTGCGCGGCAAGGGAGATGGTGGAGATGGGGGTCTTGAACTCGTGCGTCATGTTGTTGATGAAGTCGTTCTTTATCTCCGAGAGCTTCTTCTGGCGGAAGATTGTGTAGATGGTGAAGACAAACACCACCAGCAGCACAAGTGTGAAGACGAGCGCGGGCAGCATGAAGCGCACGCTGGAGAAGATGTAGTTGGGCAGGTCGGGGAAGTGTATGTACAGCAGGCCGGTCTGCTCGGCGGGGTCGTTGGGGTAGAGTATCTGGCGGTAGGTGAAGCGGTCGCCGCGTGCGTCGTACTCGGGGCAGCTGTACACACGCCGCCCGTCGGAGGTGGTGACATAGAAATGGTAGTCTATCGTCACGCCGTTGGCCCTGAGGGCGGAGCGCAGGCTGCTGTCAAGCGCGCGGAAGTCGACGCGCTCGGCCAGCGGCTTGTCGCCGGCCTTGTAGAGTATGGAGCAAACCACCTCGCTGAGCAGGTCGCGCTGGTAGATGTACCGCCGCCGCACGCTGTCGCGCAGCGCGTCGGGGAAGGACACCGTGCCGGGGGCTTTGAGGAAGTAGCGTTTGCGCCCCACCGGCGGCAGCGCCGTGTGCGCCGTGTCCTGCCCCGCCGGGGCGGCCGCGCTGTCGGACTCGGCGCTGCCCTGACGGTTGCGCATCTCCGCCTCCAGCCCTTTCTTCGTCTCCTCAAGCTCGAGGTTGCGGGCGGTGAGGTAGAGGCTCCGCGCCACGGCGGCGTCAAACTGCTCCTTGCGCATGTCTATCACCTCCTCGAAATAGCGTGTCTGCAGGTAGAGGAGGGCGAGAAACGAGACGCCCATCACGACGGCTACCGTCCAAATGGTGGATTTTTTCATAGGGGCAAAGGTAAACGCACCGTAACGGCAGGCTCCCGCGCGACGGGGCGTTTTTCACACTTTGAGCCAAAATTAACACAATACTGCCGTCTTACTTGCTGTTTTGTGAAGTAACCGGACACAAGGGGACGGCCTGATAACATTTTGGCGGCAGGAGAATGGTGCGTGGCGCATTGCATGGCCGACAGCTTGCGGCGGGAAAGCGACACTGGGCCGTTTCTCCCGTTCGCGCCCTGCCGTGGATTTCCCGCAAAAGGGCACTTTTCACGGAAAAAGCCGCATGCGGCGGAATATCAGATTGTCAGTTTTTGCGCTAAAAACTGACATTTTGAAAAACAGACCCGTTTTTCGCGCATTTGCAATCCGCCCCAAAATGCATTATCTTTGTACTACAAGATAGGGACATCCCGAGAGGAATGTCCCTTTATTTTTGCCTGTATTGATTTTCAGCCACTTACGAGTCAAAATGCCTGCACTTGGCCCACGGGATACCGCGGTATCGGGTCACTGGGGTGCGGCTTGGCCTTCAAAGTACCGCGGCATC
>CAVGTC010000008.1:0-33628 GCA_963632255.1 Lachnospiraceae bacterium
GTACTCCGTGGCCCAAGTGCAGGCGTTTTGACACGTAAGTGGCTGAAAATCAATATAGGCAAAAATAAAGGGACATTCCTCGCGGGATGTCCCTATCTTGTAGTACAAATATACGAACTTTTCGTGCTTTCTCCAAACTGTCCCAAATGGCACCGGAAAGCGGGAATCCGACAAATTGACCAATCGGCGGGCGGTGTTTCACCTCTCCCCCGCCCCGTTCTTTATCCAGTTTTTGATGAGCGAAACCTGCACGTCCTTTGTGCGTGCGGCGAGGATGTCGGCGTGGTCGTGGTGCAGCAAACCGTTTTCCTCCAGCACCTGCGGCAGGAGGCTGTTGGCGGCGTCACCCGCCGCCACGAGTTTGGTGCCCGGCACGGCCTTCGACTCCACGCCCACGAGGGCGGCGTGGCTCTTTCCCTCCGTGAGGTAAAGTCCGCGCGGCGCGCCCCCGTTGGCTCCGTGGCACGAGATACACTTCGCGTCGAAAATGGAAGTCTGTATGGCCTTGTACATGCCCACGTCCACCTTGCCCGCGTCAAGCACGAGGGTGTCGTTTTGAATGTTGAAGTCCTCGCTCGCGATGCTTTTGAAAGTGACGACACGCTCGCGCAGGAGGTCGATGACGCAAAGCGCCACCTCGTCCACGTCGCTTTTGAGTCCCGAAAGCGTCACGGTGACCGGTCCCGCGTCATTGTACGACGAGGGTACGGGCACGGAGGTGGAGGCGTACTCGCTGCCGTCCTTGAAGGCGGCTATCGCAAGGTTGTAGCGGCTTGTCCACGTGTCCATTCCGGTAATTTCGCCCGTCATCTTGAGCGTGAAGCCCTCCTTGGGTATCACGGTCTCCTCGGGGTAGATGCGCCCGTCGTCACACGAGGCAAGCAGCGCGGCCGCGGCGAGGGCGGCCAAAAAGGTGTGTTTCATACCTCACGCGCTTTTTAGAAGTAGTACTGCAGCTGCACCGTGGCCGAGTGCGTGGCGATGCCGAGCCCGTCGTTGTCGCGGTCGAGCTGCGTGTCGTGCCCCTTGCGGCCGGTGTACTGGTACATGGCCTGCAGCTTGAGGTTGCAGCCCTTGAAGAAATAGTTGAAGCCCACGGCAGGCATGTTGAGGAAGCCGTCCTTGGAGGTGCTGTTGCGGTTCATGAAATCGTAGCGCGCCGCCACCTGCCAGCGCGGGGCGACGAAGTAGCCCGCCTGCACGTAGCCGCCGAGATAGTTGTAGTGCTCGCTTATCTTCTGGCGCTTGGTGAAGCCCACGTTCATCCAGTAAGCCTCGCCGGCGAGGTAGAGGCGGTGGTAGAGGAGTGCGAACTCCACACCCACGCGGGTGTCGTTGGTGCTTTCGCTCTCACTCTCCACGTTGAGCGAGCCGGACACGCCGACAAGCATCTTGCGCTCGGAAAGCATCCCGGGGTTGCCCTGTGTGGAGGGCATCACGCCCCAGGGCATGTAGGTGAGCCGGCCGGCGTACAGCAGCGAGGGGATGTGCCAGTCGTCGCTGAAAGTCTTGTTGGCCACGTTGACCGACGAGCCGGTGCCGTTGAAAAGCCCCACTTCGTACCCGAACTTGTCCTTCACCACGCCGTGCAGCTCGAGACCGAGGTCGAAGCCCGTATTGATTGTGGGCGTGACGGCATTAAGCACGTAGGGCATGATGGTGGATGTGGTGAGCGACGTGGGCAGCTGAGGGAAGAGCGTCTCGCCCAGCGTGGTGAGGTAAGCGTGCGAGAAAGGCGTCTTGAACTTACCCGCACGCAGTTGCAGCGCTTTCTTGAACTCCACGTCAAACCACGCCTGCTGCAGCAGGTTGCCTCCGCTCTTGGCGGCGTTTATGGAAAGGTTGAAGGACACCTTTCCGAAAGCCTTTCCCGTGAAGCCGAGAATGGCGTTGGGGATGGCGAAGCCGGAGTTTTGCACGTTGTCCTGGTTGTACGCCTTGTCCAGCCCCTCGTCGTCATACCAGTTGTAGTTGGCGCTGGCCTGCACGAGGAGGTAAGGCTTGAAGATGAAGTCGCCCCTGCGGCTCTGTATCACGAAGCCCTTGCTGCCGGCCAACGACACCACGCCGTTGTCGCTGCCGAGGTCCACCGTCTGGTATTTGATGCCGTGGCGGTCATCCCCGTCCTTGTCCTTTTCCTCGGCTTTCTTCCGCGCGGAATCGGCAGTCTGCATCTCGGATGCGGCGGGCAGGACAACGCATGATGTCTCCTGCGCCTCCCCCGTATCCGCGCCCGACAGGGCAGCTGCGGTTTCCACGTCCTCCGCGTGCGCGGAGAGCACGCCCGCCGCCATCAGCGTGGCGAGCGCCATTATGTTTCGTTTCATAGTTTTCGTTTGCTTTTCCATTAATATTTTGTCTGTGCGGCTGTGCGGCGCGTGTTATCCGCGCCGCCCGCTTTGCGTGCCACGTTTCCCGCGCCTTACAGCGACTCAAGAAACTTCACCAGCGCGTCACGGTCCTTCTTCTCCATTTTGCGGAAGATGTTTTTCGAGGCCTCACCCTCGCCGCCGTGCCACATGATGGCCTCGACGAAGTTGCGGGCGCGTCCGTCGTGCAGGAAGTTGGTGTGCCCGTTCACCTTGCTCTGCAGCCCGATGCCCCAAAGCGGCGTGGTGCGCCACTCGTTGCCCCGCGCAAGTCCGCTGACATAGTTGTCGTTGAGCCCCACGCCCATAATCTCCGACCCCATGTCGTGAAGCAGGTAGTCGGAGTACGGGTGAATTGTCTGCCCGCCCAGCCACGGCAGGTGCGTGCCATTGAGCAACGTGGCGCCCGAGGTGCGCGTGTGCAGCGTGGTGACATGGCAGAGGTGGCACTTGGCCTTATAGAAGTTCTGCTCGCCAATGGCCACCTGCTCGCGCTCGGTCACCGTCTGGTCGCCGTACTGCACCTTGGCGGTGGCTGAGCCGAGGCGGCGCGCCGGCACGCCGAGTCCGTGCATATAGAGGTCGACGTTCTCCATGTCAAGGGTGGAGATGTCAAGCTGGTCGTACAGCAACCCCATCATGCTGCCCTGAGACATCTGGCTCTGCCCCTCGCAAATTTCCTCGGGGTAGCGGCTGTTGGTGACACCCATGTCGCTGGAGAAGCCCAACTCGACGGTGAGGTCCTGGTGCTGCGCCTTGTTGCCGGAAAGACCAAGCCCCAGCTTTCCTTTCTCGGTGACATAGTTGCAGCGTCCGCTGATGCCGTACTCGGGGTAGTTGCTTTTCGCGGCGAGTGTCTCAATCTCCGTGGGGTCGAGGGCCATCATCTGCCCCATGCCCACGTGCCGCAGAGGCTGTCGCACGGAGACGATGAGGTCCTCCGGCTTCACCGCCTCCTCTGTGGCCGTGCCGTAGTTGTGCCGCCCGTCGGTGTACCACTCCGTTATCTTGTACACGGGATAGGTGAGCTTGCACACCTCGCCGTCGGGGAAGGTCACCGTCTCCTCGGGCATCCACTTCACCTTCACCTTGCCCTCGGGCTTCACGCCCTCAATGGCCTGGTCGTGCAGCACGCGCCCGTAGTCGGCGAAGAAAGAGCCGTTGGTGCGGGTGATGTACACCAGCATCGACGAGAAACCACTGGTTCCCGAAGCCATGGCATAGCCCTCGCTGTCCTTCGCGCCCTCGTTCCACGTCTTCCAGTTGTTGGCGGGGACGGTGCGTCCGGCGTTGCGGTGGCAGCTCTCGCAGGAGTAGCCCGCGTAGACGGGACCCAGTCCCTCGCCGTAGTCGTTTCCGCTCACGCGTGCGTTTTTGTAGAGGCGGTCGCCCCGGTTGAAGCGCGTGGAGTAGGTGCCGCTGAGCCAGTCGGCATCGGTGTCGTAGGCGAAGGTGGACTGCGAGAAAACCGTCGACGTGCCCGCCGAGAGGGCGTAGCCCTCGGGTACGTCGATGTCGCTCGCCACTATCCCGTCGTCATCCCCGCACGAGGCGGCGAGGGCGGCGGCGGCCACCAGGGCGGCGCATTTCAGTAGGTTTGAATTTCGCATCACTTGTGTCTTTGTGTTAGATACGCCAAAGAGCAAGGCAGCCTGCGCTGTCCTGCTCTCCGGCTTTTGTGCCTGCCGCGCGGTGTTTTCCGCGCCGAACGTTGTCAGAATGTGTACTCCTTGAACAGGTCGGCAAAACACTTGCCGCCGTTGTAGCTGACGGACCAGTCATCGTAAAGGGTTGCGGCGTCCTTCTTCAGCAGGTATGCCACCTGCTTCATATAGTTGGCCCAACGCTTGGCGTTGTCGGCGTTGTATACGAGGTCGGCCGCGTCACCGGAAGCCGCCTCGTCGTTGAGCGTGCGAGCCACGCCGTTGCGGAAGGTGAGGAACTCAAGCGTGTGGAAACCGCGCACGCCCTGTTTTGCCTCCACCTCGTCGTCGGAGTCGCCGTCCGTCCAGTCGAGGTCCTTGTCAAGGTTGCCGCTGTTGAGGATGCTGACGATGGCATTCTGGTCGAGAGGCCAGGAGTCCATGTTGGGGTCAAGTCCCTCCGCGTCGACGGGACCGAAGAGGAACGCCTCGCTTGTCTCCCACGGCTGGCGAGCCTCAAGCCATGCGGTGGCGACCTCCTTGAAAGCCTTGTCGGACGGGTTGCTCTGGAAAGCCACCACTGCGTCGTAAAGCGCGGCGTTGCCGTTTTTCAGTTCAAGGTAGGTGGGAAGCACCACATTGTCCACATAGGTGGAAATGACTGGGTCGAGGACAGCGTCCTGGTTGAGGGTGCCGTGGTTTTCAATATACCCCTTGAGGTCTTTGAGCACCAGCTTGAGCACTGCGCACTTCTTCTGCGCGGTGAGTGCCTCCTGGCAGCTGATGTTGTTGCGGAACGGGTTGGGGATGGCAAGGATGGCGTTGTATGCGTTGGTGATGGCCGCCTTCACCTTCACGTCCATCTGCGGTCGCTTTGCCGCGATGAGCGAAGAGATTGAGTTGGCTGCCACGGAGCCGTCACGCGAGCCGTAATAGGCGTTGCGGATGGAAAGGATATTGTTGCTGTAGTCCTCGCGGGAATGGAAGCTGTACCATGACTCCACTGCGTAGAGAGCCTCGGTCTGCTGACCTGCGTTCCACTTGGCAATGGGGTCACCAATCTTGCTCTCGCCCACCTCGTTGGCGATATCCATGCAGCCCTCAAGAATCTGGTCGATGCACTTGTAGCTGTTTTCCGCCCCCTTGCTGTCGTCTGCGGTTCGGTTGTCCGCGCCGTAATTGTAGGGGTCGTCGTCATCGGCCGTGCTGCCCGTGCCTGTGACGGTGGTCTTGTCGTCGTCACCGCAGGAGGTAAGCGCCACGGGGGCAGCCGTGAGGCCGAGGGCAAGGAGAGAAATGAAAAGGAAGTTCTTCTTCATTTGAGTGTGTTGGTTATGATGTTTGTGTTTGTCGCTGTTTCACGCCGTGCGTCATACCCCCGCGCTGCGGGGCACGCTTAGCGCTTGGTGAACCATCCCACGTAGGCGATGCCGATGCTGAACTCGTTTTCGCGGTTCATGGGCGAGTGGCCGAAGATGCGGTTGGTGCCAATCTTGCGCGTGGTGTAGTCGGCCTTCACCACGAGGTTGGGAAGCGCGTACCAGTTGACGCCGCCCGTCCACCTGCTCACCTTCAGGCGCGAGTCCATCGTGACGCCGCTCGCCCCTTTCTCCTGCGGGTTGTAGTACTCGTAGCGCCCGAAAGGATAGATGGTCGGGGCTTTGGGGCTGTGGAAAAACGCGCCGATGTTAAGACCCGCCTCCACGCCGTAGCACATGGCGTTTTGCGCCGTGGTGCGGAACTTTCCACTGGCGTAGCTGTTGTAGTTGGTGCTGGTATTGACCGCGCTGATTTTAGCGGCGTTGTCAAGTTTCCCCTTGATGAAGTTGCCGCGCACGGTGACGTAGCGGTTTTTGTACTGCACGTCGGCCGAGAAGATGCGCAGCGGCGAGCGTCCCACTGACGAGTACTTGTAAGGCTTGTCGCCGTTGCGCGTCACGTCGGCGCAGTAGTAGGCGGAGAAGCCCACGCGCAGCCCCGGCACGCCGTTGTAGTTGATGCGGGCGGCGTAGCCCGGCGAGGAGAAGTTGTCCACCTCGAAGAGCCCCTGCTTACCTGAGCCCACCCAGTTGTCGCGTCCGAAACCGTCGGGGTTGAGTCCGGCCACGGCCATTACCTCATAGTCGAAGTTGACATAGCCCTTGCCCACGGTGCCGAAGAGGGAGACACCCGTCTCGTGCCACGTGGAGGGGATGATGGTGGTTTCGCCCTCAGGGCGGTAGGTGCCGAAGAAGTTGATTGGCTCGTGGTGGGAGTTGGTCAGACCGAAAGGCACAATCATATGTCCCGCGCGGATGTTGAGCCAGTCAAAGGCCTTGTATGTGAGGTGGAACTGCTCCAGAGCCACCTCGCCGCCTTTCTCGAGCTCGTACTCGTACTCAAGGTTCTCGGTCGGCTCAAGCTCCTGCTCTATACCCACGCCGCCCGACTCAAACTCTATCTCACTGCCGAGTGTCCAGCGCGAGTTGAACTTGTAGTCGAAAGCGAAGACGAAGCGCGGTATGGCTATCGTGGCGCGGTGTTCCTTTGTGTTGCCGTACGAGGTGCCGGAGAAGCGGTTGTTGCCGTAGTCCTTGAAGCTGGCCACCATCTCGCCGTAGCCGCCGAAGCGGAAGCGGTTGAAGTCCTCGTCGGAGCTTATCGCCTTTACGCGTTTCCCCTTATGCTGTTTGTCCTTGCAGCACGGGGCGTCAAAGCCCTCGCGCCCCTCCCCGCCGCATCGGGGCATGGGCGGCTGCGGCTTGCCGTCCCCGCAACCGGGGCGGGCGGGAGCCTGCGCCGGACCGCCCTGCATGGACTCTATCTGGCGGCGGAGGTCGTCAACCTGGCGCGAGAGGGCGCGCAGGGAGTCGGAGGCGGTCTTCAACGGGGCGCGGCCGTCACAGCCGGGTTTCTGGGCGTAACCCGAAGTGGCTACCAGCGCGCCAAAAACGAGGAGAGCAATCTTTGATTTCATTGGTAAATACACGTTAGCTAAGTGTGTTGTTATGTATATTGTCTTGTCTTTCTTGTGTTATGCGCACTTTCGTCACGCGGGCACCACCGTTGTGTCGCGCGGCGCAGCGGGCGTGCCGCTGTCCTTGCGGCTCTGTTTCTTCTTTCCCTTCGCCTTTTTCGCCTTTGGTTTGGTTGTCTTCGTCTCGCTTTTTCGCGGCGTGGCAGGCGGCGTGGCGCAGGTGTACGCGTCAACGCCGCCGGCAGAGGCTCCGGCTGTGGCGGTGGTGTGGGAAAGGCCGCACAGCAATGCCAGCGCGGCACAGGACATCGCGGTTCTCACCACGAGGATTTTCGTACTTTGGAAGGTCACTTTCGCGATTCTTGTTTTACGGATGCAAAGGTAGAGACCCGCACATGGCGTGGCAATACCCTGTTTTTTGGATATTTTGCACACCTTTCACACCGATTCGCCCCGCCCGCTACACCATTGAAAGGGCATAATACCCACATGTTGTGACCCCGGCGGCGCGGAAGGCAAAGAGAAAATGGCTAATTTTGGGGCGTTCCTCTCCGTGGGGGACGGTCCACGGCCGCGCCGCCGCACGCCAACGGGCGGCGCAGCCGACAAAGCGCGAAGACAATGGCTATCTACTATAACGAGAACTCGAAGATGTGCGACGTCATCAGCGACGAGCCGTCGCTGCTGCAGATGATGAGCCGCTTCGGCATCCCCCTCGGCGTGGGGGAGCGCACGGTGCGCGAGGTGTGCGAGGCGCACGGCGTGGACACGCCTACCTTCCTCGCCGTGGCCAACTTCATCAAGCACGGGCCGCGTGCGGCGGCGGAGAGCGTGCCAAAGGTGTCGGTGGTGGGTCTGACGGCCTACCTCAAACAGGCGCACACCTACTTCCTTGACTTCCAGCTGCCCGCAATCCGGCGCAAACTGCTGGAGGCCATAGACTGCTCGCAGCCGGGCGACGTGCCCTACCTCATCATCAAGTTTTACGACGAGTACATGGGCGAGGTGCGCAAGCACATGCAGCACGAAAACCGCAAAGTCTTCGGGTACGTGGAACAGCTGCTCGCAGGCAGGCTGTCCGACGACTACTGCATACGGCAGTTTTCGCGCGGGCACAACAGCATAGACACGAAGCTGCAGGAGCTGAAAAACATCATCATCAAATATTACGCGCCGACCGAGCAGACCGAGCTGCTCAACTCAGTGCTGTTTGACATCTTCACCTGCGAGACCGACCTGCGCATTCACTGCGAGGTGGAGGACGACCTTTTCGTGCCGGCCGTGGAGCTGCTTGAACAGAAAGTGGAGCGCGAGAGCGCGGAGCAGAACGCCGGTGACAAGGACACGGGCGGGGCACGCGGCGACGCGCTCTCCGAGCGCGAGTGCGAAATTGTACACCAGGTGGTGTGCGGACTGTCCAACAAAGAGATTGCGGCACGGCTCTTCATCTCGCTCAACACGGTGCTCACCCACCGCAAAAACATCGCCCGCAAGCTGAACATACACTCCGTGGCGGGACTCACCATCTACGCCATCGTCAACGGCATTGTGAAGATTGACGAAGTGAAGCAATAGCGCGGACACACATTTTATATATACGCGTGCGCACGCGCGTGAAGCGGCATCCGATGCCGCCACCCTACGACACACGTCCCTGTGCCTTCCCTCCGTCCGCCTTACCGCGCATTATCATTCCGCGCCCTCTCCCCTACCTCCCTATATTCATTGGAAACACCCCACCGCAACAACATAGGACTGCTGCGCTACCTGCTTGCGCTTGCAGTCTTCGCCCACCACGCCGACGTACTGACGGGGACGTACCTCCCCGCGCCGGCACGCTTTGCTGTGGGACTTTTCTTCGCGCTGAGCGGCTACTTCGGATGGCGGAGCGCGGCACACGCCCCCTCCGCGCGGGCATACCTGCTGAGGCGCGGACGGCGGCTGCTTATCCCCTATTGGGCAGCTGTGATTTTCTTCACCGTGGCTCTCGCCTGCGTTTCCCAACTTCCGCCCTCCGCATACTTCACTTCGGCTGAGTTGTGGCGGTATCTTGCGGCAAACCTCCTGACGCTTAACTTCGCACAACCCACACTGCCCGGTGTCTTCGCCGGACTGGAAGCGGGGGGCGCGGTGAACGGCGCGCTGTGGTTTGTGAAAGTGGAAATCGCCCTTTCACTGCTCGCCCCGCTCATGGCACGCGGCACGGCGACACGCCGCCGCCGGTGGCTCGCACCCACCCTTGTCTACGCGCTCTGCGCCGCCGCGCTGTATCTCGCCGGGGACACGCTTAGCCAAGCAGGAGGCGGCATCGTGGCACGGCACATCTGGTACCTGCAGATGTACGCCGCTGGCGCGGCCTGCTCCGCCTGCGGACTTTGCTCACTGCCCTCGCGCCGCCTGTGGTGCGCAGCGGGCGCGGGGCTTTGGCTTCTGTCGCTGTACCTGCCCGTCCTCTCCCCACTCCTCGCGGCCGCGCCGGCGGTGACGGCGTTGGTGGCTTTCGGCTGCACTGATGGAGCATCTGCACTCAACCGGAACAACTTCTCCTACACGCTTTTCCTCGTACACTTCCCACTGCTGCAATGTGCCACACTGGCACAGCGGCACGGATGGTGGAACACCCCGACGCTCTCCGCCGCACTCGCGCTCGCCGCGTCACTGGCACTCGCTGCCGTACTGCATTTTGTGACGGAAAGAAACGGAAAGAGCAGGACATAAAAGGCGGGAAAAACGTAAGTCGCGGCAGGAAAAGTCCCGCTTAAAGTGTGAAAGGCACTTAAAAAAGCCTTATTCCGAGCGGGAATCGGAAACAACGACTATCTTTGCCCCTTCGGGAAACGACACAAAAAACAAGACACTATGAGAATGAAAGCCATTTTACTGATTGCCCCGGCAGCCGCACTGCTGCTGACGGGCTGTGTGAGCAAGAAAGCATACAGCGAGTTGCAGACCAGCCACAAGGCACTGCAGACCGAGCACGCCGCACTGCAAAACGACTACAACGACGCCAAGGTGAAGCTGGCAGAATATACCGCCGACTCGAAGAGCCTCACCACGCGGCTGGTAGAGGAGCAGGCACGCAACAAGGAGATGAAAGAGGCGTACAACCAGCTGCAAAGCTCGTACCAGAGCAATGTGCAGCAGGGTAACGTGAACATTTCCAAGCTGGTGGACGAAATTAACGCCTCCAACAAGTTTATCAAGCAGCTTGTCGACGCGAAGAGCAAGAGCGACTCACTCAACCAGGCACTTACCAACAAGCTCACACGCTCGCTCACGCAGAGTGAGTTGAACGACGTGGACGTGCAGGTGCTCAAGGGCGTGGTGTACATCTCCCTCGCCGATAACATGCTGTACAAGAGCGGCAGCTACGAGATAGGCGAACGTGCCAGCGAGACACTCTCGAAGATTGCGAAGATAATAAAGGACTACAACGACTACGACGTGCTTATAGAGGGCAACACGGACAATGTGCCCATCTCGCAGAAGAACATACGCAACAACTGGGATCTCTCGGCATTGCGTGCCTCTTCCGTGGTACAGGCCCTGCAAAACCAGTACGGTGTCGACCCGAAACGCCTGACGGCAGGCGGACGCGGCGAGTACAACCCTGTGGCCTCCAACAGCACAGAGAAAGGCAAGCAGATGAACCGCCGCACGCAGATTATCATCACGCCGAAACTTGACCAGTTTATGGACCTCATCGATGAGGCTCCCAAGGACGAGTAATGCCCGCCACACAACATTGTAAAGCAAGCCGCCCCGCGCACTGTTGCGCGGGGCGGCTCTTTTTCGTCTTCGTCAAAGCGGAACGCTCACTCCACCCTTTCAATCAACGCCACTGCGTAGGCGGATATTCCCTCCTCGCGCCCGGTGTAGCCAAGCCGCTCGGTGGTGGTGGCCTTGATGCTGACCTCTCTCTCTGTCACACCAAGCAACGGGGCAAGACAACTCTTCATCGCCGAGACATGCGGATTGACCTTAGGACGCTCGGCACACACTGTGGCGTCAATGTTTCCCACACGCCAACCCGTCTCGCGCAATAGCGCAACGGTATCACGCAAAAGCAGCTTGCTGTCCGTCCCCCGGTACTTTTCGTCCGTATCGGGGAAATGGTAGCCTATGTCGCGCATATTTGCCGCTCCGAGCAGCGCATCGCACACGGCATGTATCAGCACGTCCGCATCACTGTGTCCGAGCAGTCCTTTCTCGTGCTCTATCCTCACGCCGCCGAGCCAAAGCTCGCGCCCGGCGACAAGGCGATGGACATCAAAGCCCATTCCCACGCGTATGTTCATCTTCCGCAAATAAAGGTTTGCCAGTATAACATCAGAAGAGGCAACGCATCAGCGACGCTTGCCGAAGAGGTCGCGTATGCCGTCAAAATCAAAGGAGAGGGAGACGCGCAGCGTCTGGTCGAGCGGGTTGGAAGGCTGCGTGGCTATCACATAGCCCGCGTCAATGGCCAGCACGCTCATACGGAAACCCGCGCCTACTGTGGCGTACTTACGGTTACCCTGCATGCTGCTCTCATGGTGGTAGCCCGCACGGAGGCTGAACTTGTCGTTGTACACATACTCAGCACCGACACTCCACTGTATCTCCTCCATCTCGCCCTTGAAGCCGCGTTCGGAGTCGCCAAAGCTCTTGAAGATGCCCGAAATGGACGACATATCATAATACTTCTTGCGGAGGCGCTCGGAATAGGCCTCGTTGGTCTCGTTTTCCATCTGCAAAGGCTTTGAGGGCACAAGGAGTTTGTTGGCATCGGCGGAGAAAGAGATGCGGTTGTACTCGTTGAGCGGAATCATATAGCTGAGACCGAGTCGCAGGTTGGTGGGGAGAAAGTAGGAGTAGTCGCCGCCGTAGTTGATTTTACTGCCTATGTTGCTGATGTTGAGACCCCACGCCAACTGGCACTCGCGCTGCCCCATCATGACATAGGTGTTATAGTAAAGCGCAATATCAGCACCAAAAGCGGAGCCTGCGGTAGTGTTGTCATCGTAGTGGCCAGTGATGTCCGAATAGATGTAGCGCAAGGCAACGGCGGCCGAGAAACGCTCACTGAGCATGCGCGAGTACGCCACATCCACTCCAAGCTCGTAGGGCTTCACCGTCATATCGGTGCCAGCCTGCACCTCGCCAAGCGTGAAGTAACGCAATGAGGCACTGAGTGCCTGGTAGTCGCCAAGACGCACATAGCCCGCCGCGTCAAGCAGCGCAATACCCGTGGTGAGCTTACGAAGCCACGGTGTGTAGTTGATTGCGAAACCCGCGCGTGAAATGGTAAACGGGTATTTCGCGGGATTCCAGTACTGCGAGTGTACATCAGGGTCGGTAGCCGCACCAACGTCACCCATAGCACCGGCACGGGCGTCGGGCGCTATACTCTGCGAGGTGACAGCTGTCATCACGGGGTTGAACTCGTCGCGCACATCGTCATCGGCGCTGGCGGGCGCGGCGAGGGAAGCTGCCGCCGCGAATGCGTAAATCAATCGCTTGTTCATTCTATCGTTGCTGTTTTTTTATTCTGAAACTGAATGAAATCCATCACATCACGATGAGCTTCTTGGTCTTTGTGCTCTTCCCGTTGACACGGCTGCGGTAGAGGTAAACGCCGGGACTGAGCGGCACGCCGCCGAGATTGGCACCATCCCACCGCATCGACACATAACTTCCCGTTGAGGAGGTCTGTGCCGACCACACGCACTGCCCAGAGAGTGAGAAAACCTCAGTACGCACAATGTTTTCACCTCCGTTGTTGCGGTCAGGGTACGAGGTGACGAAGGTGGTGCCCCCGCGTGCGGGGTTGTCAGTGGAGCGCACGTCAAAGCTCGGCTTGCCGGATGCGTCGACAAGGAAAGTGAGCGAGCGCGAGGTAGAGTTGCCGAAAACATCCCACACACGGAAGTCAAGCGAATGCTTCCCCTCACTAAGCCCCGAAAGCGGGTACTGTACCGTGCCCGAGGAGTAGGAGCCGAAGTCAAAGGAGAAGAAGTCGTTTAGCTGTACGGCATTTGCCGCGTCTCCGTCAAGCGTCAACGTGATATCGTGTCCCATATTACCGCTCATGACAGAAACTGCGGTGGAATCCTGCACGGTGGCGTAGAAGTCGGCCGATGAACCCACCGTACCCCCATCGGGGAAATCGGGCGTGTCGAGGTATATGTATACCTGCGGTCCGATAGTGTCCGACGCCGCGTTGTCAGCAGTCCCATTGAAGCAGAACTGCCGGTTGGTTCCACCATAGCCCTTGCTTGCATCAGAGCTGACGGCATAGAGGTTGAGCAGTCCCGCATCCTTACTGAAGCTAATGCCGCGCGGCACGATGAAAGAGAGTGAGAAGCGTCCGCCTTTCACCTCCACCGAACCGCGATAGAGCATCTTGGTGTAGTCCTTATATTGCAAAGGGGAGGCGGTACTGTTGCCCGACCCCTTACAGGTGAGCGTAGACTGACGGTCGAATACAACGCCCTCAAGCGTCCCTTCAAACGAAGTGTCAGGACCAGTAGAACCGTCACCGTTGACATAACCGCTGAAACGCGCCACCTCACCAGCCTTAAGGCTGTGGAAAGAAGATGGCGTGAGCGGTTCGCCGTTGATGCTGTCAACCACCACGCCGTCCTCAGCCCAAGCGAGAGCCAACGCGGGGTCGCCGAGAAGCACATACTTCATCTTGTTAGTGGTGTAGTCACGCCCGCCGCCGGAGGAAGCACCAAGCATATCACACTTCGCCAGGCGCATAGCATCGCCAAGCGTGTAACGGTTGCCCTCCGAGTCCTTGCGGAAAAGATACTTCACAAGCGCCACATTGAGAGCCTTGTTGTAGGAAGAATACACCGTGCGCGAAGCGCAGATGACGGCGATGCCGCCCCCGTTGCGGTTGAAAAGTATGTTCTGCCCGATGTTTGCCTCAAGGTGGTCATACGGGTCAATTTCACAAGAGGCGAAGAGCCAAAGCGGGCGGGCAGTGCTGATGTTGGACGAGAAATCCTCCTTCATTATAAGGAAGCGGTGGGAAAGCTGGTCGGGCGAGCCATGTCCGTTGTAATTGAATACAAGCGCCCCCTGCTGCATATAGCTTTTCAGCTTCGCGGTGGCCTGTGGATAAGAGAATCCGCTCGCCGACTGCGTAGGCGTGTAGAAATCCTGAAAGAGGTAGCGCACGAGGAAATGGTCGGCGGAGGAAGTATTGGCCTGCTTTGCCACAGCCTGCGCGTCCTCCATGTGCAAGTTGTTGTCGCCGTTGTCACCAATGGCAAACATCATATTCTTCCACGAGCCATTCTGCTTATTGTCACCGTACGCGATGGCCTGGTCGACAAGGTAGGCCGCCGCGTCAGCATCGTGGCACAGGAAACGGCCGATGCCGAGGTCAATCTTCTCACGGCTCATGTCTGCACCCTCGCCGTCGTCAAGCAGTCCGTAATAGTCGTCGGTGACAAAGCTATTGAGCGTGCCGACGGCATAACTGGTGTTGGAGAAATCCTCCGCGTCATTAGTTTCGTAGGCAAGCAGGAAGTCGGCAGCGTCATACGATTTCATCTCGGAGGTAACCTGACGGTTGTCCCACATACAGTCGCCAAAAAGCAGAAGATAGCGGGGGCGGTCGGCATCGGTAGCGGCACGGTCATACAACATCTTCATATAGCGACGGTAGGCCGAAGCATCGGGCGTACCGGAGGAAAACTCATTGTAAAGCTGGTCGGTCCGCACCACACGCGTGCGCAACCCTTTTCCCGTATGGTATGCGGCGAGCCGCTCGGCCTGCGATGTGAGTTTACCTGAGGCGGGAACAATCATAACAAAATCCGCAGCGGTGTCGGCGTGCAGATTCTGGTTGGCCACCTCTCCCACGACCTCGGGGGATGGATAGGTGGCGGAAAGGTCGGCAACGAGATAACGTGCCGTGGCATCGGAGGCTGTGGCGCGGTAAGTGCTTCCCGAAAGCGTGCCGGACAGGGCAGCAAAGGTGTGCGTGGCATCGGGCAACTGCCACACTGCGGTGGAACCTGTCGCGCCCGCCACAGCAAGAGTGAAAGCACCCGTCACGCCCTCCACCTGAAAAGGTTGCGTGGTGTTTTGTGCGGAAAGAGCCTGCGTGTACAACACATGCACATAGTTAAGCCGCGCGGAGTGCGTGGATGTCAAGGTCATAGCCGCAGAAGGACCGGAAAGGCGTGATGTGGTGAATCGTCCGCGGGATGCACGCGCACTCTCATTGGAGCCGTAAGCCGCCACACTGAGACTGTGCAGCGAAGAGCCGTCTACCGAAAGTTGGACACGCGTGCTGCCGGAAGTGCTGGCGGCGGAGGTTTCCCATAGTACAGTAGAAGTACTACCCGCCACGAGCCCGGGAAGCGGAAGGGTAAACGTCTGCCCCGAGGGGTACATATCCGTGGAGTCAAAGAAGTCACGCCCACCCGAATACCACGAGTAGCTCTCGCCATCATAGAGCGCATGCTGACGCACCTGAGCCACCTCTTCACCCGCCGACGATTGCGAGGGAAGCTGGGAGAAGGCAGCGGGGGAGTCGCCCTCGGTAAGGAAATAATAGGAATAGAGTGAATAGGGATTTTGCACATGGGTGCCGTCACTGTTGTAGCGCACCGTTCCCTCGGCAAAAAACACCACACTACCCGAGCGGCGGTAAAGCGGCACCTCAGGGAGGTCATCAACAAGTCCGTCCGCGTCTACAAACGCAAACTTCTCCTGTATTCTCCGCCCGCCATAGCCGTAGAGTTTCACGCGCGAAGGGTCGGAAAAACCCATTTGCGCGAGTTCGGCATCTGTGAGCTGATAGAGTCCCTCTGACGATACGCGTATCTTCACCCAACGCCCCGTAGAGAGAACGGATTTTTCAGCATAACGCACAGCCTGCGACACTTTTTCCGTCACCGCGTAAGCTTTACGGAAAGACTGCGACACCCGCACGCCCATCACACGCGGGGTTATCTTAAAACTCTCAAGGAAGCAGAAGCGTCCTTCCCGCCACACAAAAGGCGGAAAAGCAACTTCCGCCACTGCGTTGCCACGTGAAAGCGCCACACTTACGGCCGGTGATATTGCGGAATGTTTCGCTATCCCCGCCCGCGCCAAGGCACGGCTCTGTACCGCCGTAAGCGGACGGTACTCGGGGTACTCCACCTCCACGGCCACGCTGTCTGTGGGAAGAAGCCGTCCAAGTTCAAACTGGGCTGTATATTCGCCTCGCACGCTGTCGCCCACGAGATAGTTGGCGAGACGTAGCTGCACGAAATCCTGCGCTCCCGCACTGAGCGGTAACATTGCCGGAAGCAGGGCGCACGCAAGGAGTGAAAGTATTTTACGCATAACAGATTTACCGATGGTGGGAAAGAGTGTAAAGGCAGAAGACTGGTTTACTTGACATTGAATGAAAGCACCGTCACACCGCCAAGAAGCAGGTCAAGGTGGTCGTCTATCGTGACAGGAAACTCATCCGCTGACGAAACGGGAAGCAACAGTATGTCGCCCTGACGCAGTGTGTAATAAGCGCTGACAGCGGACAGCGCGGCATCAACCACTGCAGAAGTAGGTGTTGCCATCGTGGCAATCACATGTCCTCCAAGCTTTGCTGTGAGTTCCGTGCCAGCCTCCATAGCCTCAGCGGCATCCGCCTCCCAACGTCCCAAAGCCAACGCGCCGTCAAAGCCGCAAGCTCTGTCGGCGGGAAGTCCCGCAGAGACGAGCTGACCGAAAAGCGGGTGCGCAATGAAGTGTATCGCCGCCGTCACGTTGTCATAGTAACGCGAGGCAAAACGCGTGTGGACACTGCGCCCCAAACGGCTCACACGCACAGCGGCGCATAATGTTGCCCGGCACTGTGTGGCGAAATCGGGAATGAAAAACGGACATTTCGTGCCAAGCACAGCAGTGTCTGGCAGCAGCCGCAGACTGAAATCCGCTTCATTATATAACGCGCTGTCCTCGGCTTTATTATCCGGGCAGCCTGTCAGGAATATCTTCATTTCTATTTACTGCATACGCCTGTGCCCGCGTTACCTGTTGAGAATAAACTTGACGCTCACGCCGAAATCCTGCGTGGTGACGGGATAGGAACTGGAGGTGAGCAACGGCTTGTTCTTCTGGCGGTCGTAGTACGCCGTCAGCGTGAGGTACTTGCTCAGGGCATAGTCTGCCGAGAAAGACACCTGCACCGCCTTGTTACCGCTCGTGGCCTGCGACAACTGCGTAAGTATGTCGCGATTGATGGCACTTTGGTTGCGGAAAGTAAAGTCAAGCCTCAGGTTGAGGTCATTGGCAAAGCCGCGACTATTGGTGGTGGTAGTCTTTGTGGATGCGGAGGAAGAGTCACCGTTTTTCCCCCGACCTTTCGCGCCGCGTGTGGTCTTTGCCCGCACATACTTCTTCGGAGCGAAGAGCTTAAGGTCGGCAATCTTGTAGCCGAAGCCCACCACGAAATCGTTGCTGCGCGTTTCCGTAAGCTGCTGCGAGGTCATACTGAGCGAGAGCACACGCGTCTTGCGCATCTCAACCTTTGCCGTGAGGCTGTTCTTGAAAGTCATGTCCACCCCGAAAAGCGGAGAGAAACTCTCATTGATGCTGACGGTGGAGATGTCGTACATACTGCTCGGCACGGGGTTGCCGCTTGTCACGTCGTTGACAAAGCCGAAGCCGTTCATGTACTCCATATAGCTGTTGAACGTGTTGTACGACCCGACGGAGTAGACACTTTTGTAGGAGTGATTGAGATTGAAGCTCTTGAACACTTTCTTCATTCTCGGCAGCTTCGCCAAGCCGGCGTAGGTGAATGTCCAGTTGGGCAGCAGCTTCGCCAACGAGGGGAAGATGTCAAGCGACCCGCCGCCCACAGAGGTGTAGGCGTTGAGGAATGCGGGTATCATCACCTCTGAGGAGTACTGGCTCACCGTCCCGTTGGCGGGGTCGAAAGTCTGCCCCGCCAAAGTGCTGCTTGACGGATACTGCGCCCCGTTGTAGAGATTCTCCACGCGCTGGCGATAGCCCTCCAACGAGGATACAAAGCGTCCAAACGCCTTGCTGTGGTAGCCCTTGTCCGCCGAACCCACTTTCTCGAAAGCGGACTTAAGCGAGATGGTGGTCATATTGAACGAGCCGGTCTGCGTAGTAGGCCGCCCCTCAAACATATACTGCACACTGCGGGCGCGATTGGTGCTACGGGTTGCACTGAGGTCAATTTTGACATCCCGGAAAGGCTCAAGCGTGGCGCGTATCTGCCAAGTCTCGGCAAGGTTGCTGGTGGCAGGGGTCACCACACTGTCACTCATCAGCAACCAGCCGCGCTCCGCAGCCTTGTCTATGAACTTCTCCCCTGTGAAGCCGAAAGCGAAGTCAAGCCCGGGAGCGAGTCCGCCATTTGAACGCTGTCCGAATACATCGCCGGCCTGCGGCAGGAAGCCCGGCACGCTGAGGTTGAACTTATTAGTGTAGTTGACACTCACGTTGCGCACCATCATCAGCACGCGTGTACCCACCTGCAACGCCTTATACCAACCCGTGTCCTCCTTGCGCTTGCGCGGCGTGACGGTAACCTTTACCTTGGCAGTGTCCTGCGAAAGGATGGTTATTTTGTTGGGGTCGTCCACCTTGTAGCGCAAGGGATAGCGTGTGCCGTCCGCCCGCAGTGCCACGACACGGAGTTTCTTGCTTTTCTGGTTGTGCTGCAAAGTGGTTGCAGTATCGGCACGGAGCTGCACTTCCTTCATAAAGTTCTTCTTCACCTCCGTTTTCTTGTTCTGCGAAGAGGATGAGAACTTTTTATTCACCTCCTTAAGGAACTTGCTATGGTTGTAAAGCGTCTCAAGGTTCAGCCGCCCGTTGCCCGTCACATTGCGGGAGTTGCTGATGGTATTTCCCAATGTAGAGCCATTGGTCTGCTCCGCACCACGCGCCCAGTTATACGCTGCGTTGTAAGTGGCGTCGGCCGTGAGCCAGTCAAAGAGAGGCAGTTTGTTGAGCGGAAGTTTCCACGAGAGGTCGAAGTTCTGCTGGTAAGTGAGCGGCCGTCCGAGATGCTTGATACTGTTCCACACAGAGTCCTTCCACGCAGTGTAACGGTCGGGATAAAGATCTTTGTTTACTGCAGTATAAGGCTGCTCCACCTCCGCGTTGGTGCCGGAGGAGAAGTTCATATGAATGTTCTTAGTGAAGTCCCAGCGCAACTGGAAAGAGCGATTCCAAAGGAAGTCACTCGACCATGTAAGCGGGAGGGACGTGCTGTTGAGGTTCTCAATGTCGCGCTCCTGCAACTCGTAGTACGAGCGTGTGATATCTGAGTTGAAAGCGATGTTCTGCGGTGCGAGGTTAAAGCTCTGCTCTTTGAGAATCTTGAACCACTTGGACTTGTTCTTGCTGTTTTTAAACGGCTCGAATGCCTTGAAGTTAGTGTTGTACGAGTAACCGAAATTCCATTTCCAGTTCTGGTCTTTCTCCCAAGCCGTGGTTTCCCCGGTCGTATTTCGCGAGGAGTAGGCAAAGCCGAAAGTGAAGTTTGCCGGGTCGTAAGGCATTGGCGTGTTCTTCGTGGAAATGTTGAAGCGCGCGCCGGAGACGCTGAAGTTTTTACTCACCACCACCTTCTCGGCGATGTTGCGCAACGAATCTTTTTCCGCTTTGGTGGAAAGCGCGTCAAGAGCCTCGCTCAACTCCATGTCGGTATCTAGCGGGTTGTAGCGCGGGGAGGTGCGCTGCTTTGAGTAGGAATAATATATCGGCGCATTGAGCTTCACCTTTTCAGGTAGCAGCTTGCCCGCCTGTACATTGGTGGTGACGGAATACTCGTAAAGACTGTTGTCTCGACGTTGTGTCACGCTTTCCTCCAAGCCACCGAAGCCGTCAGTCTCGATATGTCCGGTAAGGTTGACGCTCGCAAGGTCGGACAACTGGATGTTAAGCTGTGACTGCGCAGCCCAGCCTCCCTTGTTGGTAAACTGCTGGAGACGCAGCTCATTGGCCCAAACCTCCACATTCTGCACCATGCGCGAATTGTTGCGAACGCCAATCATAATGGTACGCACCTCACCAAGCGACGGGTTGCCCATCACACTCACCTTGTTGGCGGGGCGGTCGGGGTCGTACTCCGAGTAGAGTGTCGTGTTGGAAGCCAGTCCCAGGGATTTCTGCTTATTGCGGTTTTTCTTTGCGTTGGTAAGTACGGTGAAGTCAAGGTCAAGCATATTGTCCGTGGGCCACACGATACGTGCGTCGCTTTCGCTGTTGCTGTAATTGTTGCGATCGGGCGTTATCTTAAGAGGTATCTCGTACTCGTAGAAATTACTCTTGTAGTCCGAACCGAAACGTATGAAGATAGAGGTCTGCCCGTCTTCCACCGCAGTCTCCCCAATGAGCGAGTTGGCATGCGCAAACATCTGTATGTGCTTGTAGCGGCGGAGGTCGAGCGTCGTGTTTTTGTACACTGCACGCGCGTCCCCACTGGAAAGGTTCTTCACAGTCAAAGCAAGCGCCTGCTCGTTGTTCTGCAACACCTGGTCCTGCCCGGGGTCTATCACACGGCTCACGCCTGGAGGCAGTATGTAGTTGACCGGCTCCTTTTCGTTATTTTCCTCAAAATTGACGGCCGACACCTCCAATGTGCCGCTCACCTCAGGGGCTTTGCCTTGGTAGAGCGCCTGCTCGTAGGCACGCCACTCGCCGTGTACAAGGTTTAGCGTCCCCATTCGCAGTACGACAGGACGGGAAAAACCGGTCATGAACATACGCATAAAGCGTATGCTGGAAAAGTCGGAAATGCCTCCCTCACGCTTCTCATACTGGTCAATGGGTATACGGAAAAGATACCAAGTGTAGTCGGCAGACTTCCCGTCGCGGGTCTGCTCGTGCGCCACGCGCTTGTCGACAATGTAGTTCTGCCCCACGCTCATCGCGTCCTCAGCTATGCGCACACGGTACTGGTAATATTTTTCGTACTCGTTGAGCGTGTAGTCCTGGTTGATGTCCTCCACGTCAGGCGTGGTCTTGTAGGTGGTACTATACTTTTCGGGCGAATGGTCGGAGTCTATGGAGTTGCCGTTGGGGTTGTTGATGTACTTGTAACGGTCGAGAATGGAAAGTTGCTGGTTGTCGTAGTCCGTGCCGCGGAAGTAGTGGTACTTGTCGGCGGAGGGGGACAGGAGAAGGGAGTCGTAAACTGCGGGACGCACCTTTGACTGCACCGCACTGAGGAACTCGGCATAGGCTGGGTACGTCTTCTCCTGCTCGCTGGTGAGTCCGTTGTAGCCTACATCCTGCTTCTGACGCGATCCGCTGGAAGTGTTAAACGCGTAGGTGGCGGTGTTTTGCGTCGGCACGCGCCCCCACACCGTTTCGGTGTACTGCGTGGGGTCGTCGTCGACGGGCAGTCCGCTCTCGTAGAATTTCTTTCCGTCCTTCAGCACATCCTCGCTTATCTCGCCGAGGTTGAAGTACAGGTCGCCGTCAATGGTGTAGCCGTCGCGGCGCGCCTTGATGAATGGGTCGAGAAGCCAAAACTCTATATACTCTATGTTGGCCGTCTCAAAGTCGGAGGTATCAAGTTTGCGCATCATGCCGCCCCAGCGCTTCTGCGGCTCGGTGAGATGCCCGTCCGTGTCAAGCGACGGGTCAAGGTTGTAAGGACCGCGCTCGTTGGGGTAGAACGCAAGATTAAGTACATTGAGCGTGTTGCTCTCGCGCATATTCACGCTCTTGTTTGGGAAAAGCTCGCTTTTGTACACCTCGCGTACGTCGGGGTCGGAAAGCTGCTCGAGGTCGCCCTTGATGTGTCCCGGGGTAAGGGAGGAAGAGCGGCGGGTGAAAAGCGGGTCAATGTAGTACCATGCCAAGAGGGCGCGGTTGTAGCCGTAGCGTACATCATTGAGGTACTTCGACTCCGAGAACATTGAGGGGACGGAGGATATCGACCACTCCACAGGGTTGGAGATGTCTATCTCGCTCTTCGAGTTTTCAAAGTCGTCTATATAAGAGGAGTTGCCCTGCGTGCCACGATTCTTCCCCGCGATAAGCTGCGCAAACTCCGCAGAGAAGTTAATACTCGACGGCGCAGTGCAGTGCAGGAGTGGGAGTTTGTCCAGCCAGTCGGTGAGCCGCTGGCTCTGCTTCTTCCAAGAGAGGTTAAGTCCCCAAAGTGTGTTGTTGAGCGGCTCGCTGCCCATCGTCACTTTTGTGGTGAGGGGCTTTTCCCCAAGGTGCATGAACGTACCGCCCATCTGGAAGTCCTTTGAGAAGTCGTACTCCCAGTTCAGGCCGAACATCGTCTTTCGCTGCATCCCGTAGTCCGTGTTGCTCTCAAGACTCACGTTGACCGATGTCCCCGCGTCAAGTATGCTCTTATTGAGTATCTTGACAATGCCCGAGTTATAGTCGACGGTATAGTCCGACCCCTCGGAAAGGGTCTGACCACCGGCGGTGACAACCACGGAGCCACGCGGAATGTTCATCGCGCCGAGTTGTATCTCGTCATTGCGCGAGGCTTTGTACTGCCCCGTCACCATAAACTTGTTTTTCTCCGCTATCTGCTTCGCCACGGTGCGGGTACTGTCGTAGAGTTCCTGAAAGACATACTTCCGCGCCAGCGCATCGTCACCGAGAGCCTGGGCGAGTCCGCTGCCGAAAGGCTCCACCACGGGGAAATACACACGCCCGGATGACGCGTCAACAGTATAACCCTCCACAAAGTCAAATGTGCCGTTCGAGCCCGAGCGGTTGTTGTTGTCCAGACGGTCGGCTCCGATGAGGGTGATTATCTTCTTTCCCTTGAACCCGTTTTCGGGTATGTAGCTGAGATATACGCCGGAGGTGTCGCTGAGCAGCTTCACCTCAAGCTTGAACTTGTCTTTCTGCACCGACGTGCCCCCGAGGGAGTACACGTTTTTCATCATCAAGTCCCAGTTGCCCATCGCGGGAGTGCATGCCGTGTTTTTCAAGGTCTTCACGAAGAGCACCTCCTTGTTGTCCTTGCGGTCGGAAGAGAACTCTCCCACCTGGTATGTCTGTCCCTTATAGGTATACTCATACGCCACTGCGAGCACTTGGTCGGTCTGCAGCGTCGACTTCAGCGAAACGTAACCCAGCGCGGCGTTGAGAGTGTACTCAGTGGAGGCGAGCTTGCGTGCCGACTCCAGTTTTTCGTAGTCCACGCCGCCCTCTAGTCCCACGCCGTCAAGCACGCTGGTGGCCTGCGATATGTCCCGCGCACCGGAGAGCGAACCTACTGCGGTGGCGTAAAGAGTGTTTGACTGGTTGCTTGGGTTTGTGTCCGTTCCGGCTCCCCATGCGGGATTGGAGATGTGGTCATGCTCTGCCAGATCGGTGAAGCCGATAATGTTGCGCGTGTTGGTGGTCGTCCCGTTTTTGTTGGTCACCCAAATCTCTATGCGATTCACAGTCACGCCCGATGCCACCGTCGGCAGCTGCTTCATATTGTCGTCGTAGCGGTCGCGGAAGAAGTGGGAGAGAAAGAAATGGCGGTTCTCGTCATAGGCATCGGCAGAGAACTCAAAGTCGGTCAGCTGCACGCCGCCCTTCGAGCTGACACTCTGCGAGCTCGATTTCTTTTGGGAGATGACAGTGGAAAGCTTCAGCTTGCCAAACTGGAGGTCGGCACGCACACCGAAAAGCGAACTCGCCCCGCGTATCAGACTGGAGTTGGTGGGCATGGACACGTTGCCCGCCTCGATTAGCTTTATTATCTCGTCCTCCTTGCCCTCGTAGCGCAGCTTGAGGTTCTGGGTGTCAAAGTCAAAGGTGGCCTCCGAGTTGTAATTGAAGTCCATATTGACCTTGTCCCCCACTTTCCCGTTGAGGCTGAGGTTGATTTTCTCGTCAAAGTCAAAGCCAAACACCTTGCGGTTGCGCTGCGAGAGGGACGGATTGTCGGTGAAACGGGTGTTCGCGCCTATCTTGAGCTCGGCGGAGCCCTGTGTCTTTATGCGCACGCCGCCGGGACCGAATACTTTCTCCGCCGGTCCCAGTCCGAAGTGCATATCGGTGAAGTCAAACTTTTCTTTCCCCTTCTGTTTGTACTCCTCGGCGTTTTTCGCGCGGTAGTACTGCGCGAGCGACTGGCGGAGCGTCAGCTTCATATATTCCTCGGGCGAGAGGTCGAACGGCGTTTCAAGGAAATCGTCACCAAGGCGCGTGCCGTACTTGTATGTACCCGATTTCTCGTCATACACCGCACCGCGTTTCAGATTTTCCGGGTCTTTCAGGTCGGCCGTTGCCTGCTCTTCCTCCAAGCCCTGCGTAGTGGTTTCGCGCACTTTGAAACGCGGCGCAATTGTATCAGGCGGCGCGCCCTCCGCCGTCACCGCCACTTCGTCCGCACGGTTCACGCCTCCGTCACCCGCATATTGCCCGCCGCCTGCAATGTGCGCGAAGAAAAGGGCGTAACCTCTCACGCTCACACCGGAAAGCGTGAGTACGAATAACGCTGCGAGTATTTTTATGAGGATTTTCCGCAAGGGGGACTATGTGCGCTTGTTGGGTGTCGATTGTTCTGTGCGCCGTCTTGCCAGCGTATCCGCCGGTTGGCACGCGGCAGGAGGTCACATTCTTTTGAGAGCCTCCTTGATGAGCAGCTCCACGGCCGCGCCGGGTTGCTCCTTGAGTATTTCGACAACGGTCTTCTGCGCCGCTGCGGGGGGGAAACCCAGCACACTGAGAGCCTGCACGGCCTCCTCCACGGTTTCACGCTCGGCGGGCGTGTGTAAACCCGTCCCCTCCGCGCCGCCGCCCGAGGCGTTGGTGAGCAGCACGTTCATTTTGTCGCTGAGGTCGACAATGATGCGCTGCGCGGCTTTCGGACCGATGCCCTTCACGCTTTTCAGCGTGCGCACGTCCTCGCTCTGCACTATTCCTGCCATGTCGGCCGGGGTGAAAGCGGAAAGCACCATACGCGCCGTCTGTCCTCCCACGCCCGACACACCGAGCAACAGGACGAAAATTTCGCGTTCCTGCCGCGTGTGGAAACCGTAAAGCTGGTAGGCATCCTCGCGAATGGACTCGTACACAAAGAGCCGGACTTCTCCTTTCCCCTGTATGGCGGTATAAGTATTGAGCGTTATGAGCAGGGAGTACCCCACCCCGTTGGCTTCTATGACTGCCTGCGTGGGAGTGAGTTCGTCCACTATGCCGCGTATGTATTCTATCATTGTTTGTCTGCTGTGTGAGTTGTCTGTATGTGCCGGTACTTTGCCCCGTACACGCCGGCACACCCCCGTTCTTTACAATAACGCGACAGGGGGCTGCTTATTGTTCGCGGACCACGGCGTTTACCCGCCTTTTGAGACGGCGCGGCAGTATCGCAGCCAGTTTGCGTAAAAAATGCGGGCTGAGCCGTCCCAAGTGTAGTCCGCCCCCGCCCCGGGGTCGCCGTCCTTGTAGTAATGCTGCGGCGGTGATATGGGAAGTCCTTTCGCGAGGTCGCGCGTGTACTCTCGGTGCAGCGTGTCCGCAGCATATTCGAGATGGCCCGTCACGAAGACGCGTCTGCGTGCGTCGTCGCAAACTATGGACAAGCCACTCTCCGCGCCACGTGCCAATGCCGTGAGCTGCGGGCAGCGGTATGCCGCCGCCTCGTCCAATCCCGTATGCCGGCTGTGGGGCATGGCGAACGTGTCACCCAACCCCACTGTCAAGGGATGACCTGGCGCGAGATTTTCCTGTGCGAAAATACCGAAGCACTTGCCGGGCAGCGCACACTTGTCTATGCCGTAATGATGCCACAGTCCCGCCTGCGCACCCCAGCATATATATAAGGTACTCGCGACGTGCCGTCCCGCCCAGTCCATCAGGGCGCACAGACGCTCCCAGTAGCGCACTTCGCCGAAAGGCAGCTGTTCAAGCGGAGCTCCCGTGATTATCAGTCCGTCAAAGCTCGCGTGTGCCACGGAGTCAGTAGTGAGGTAGTTGCACTCCACATATTCCTGCGGCGTGTTGCGGTAACGCACGCCGGGTATGCGCAACGGCAGCAGCACCGTGTCGCAGCCTGCCGCCGCGAGGGTGCGGATGAAGTCGCGCTCCGTCCGCTCTTTCTCAGGCATCAGGTTGAGCAGCAGCACGCGGACGGCACCGGGGGCGGTCCGCTCCCAGTCCGCCAGCGGATAGCGGCACACGCGCTCCCCGCCCGCCGGGGCGGAGGTCATACCTTCAGGGACGTATATCAAGGGCTTTGTGTATGGTTGCGTTATGGTTGTTGCCGTGCTATTTGCGCCGCGCGGCAGACGCGGCGTCAGTCCATGCGGTCGCGGTAGTCCTCGTAGCCGTAAGCGCGGAGGGTCTCTGCCCGTCCGTCAGCATGCAGCAGCACAATGGAAGGGTGCGGCACACCGTTAAACATTGTCGTCTTCACGGAGGTGTAGTGTACCATGTCCTCAAAGATGAGTTCGTCTCCCACGCACAGAGGGCGGGGGAAGCGCCAATACCCCATGAAGTCGCCGCTCAGGCAGCTGTTACCGCCAAGACGGTAAACGGTTTCGTCACACTGCACGCCGCGCTTCTCGGCATCCTCCAACGTCTCCGCGCCGCGCACCGCGGGATGGTAGGGCATCTCAAGGCAGTCGGGCATATGGCAGGTGAAGCTCACGTTGAGTATGGCAGTCTTTATTCCTGCGTTTGTCACGATGTCCTCCACACGGGCTTTCAGCACGCCGGCACGCCAACCGAATGCGGAGCCGGGCTCGAGGATGACGTGCAGGTTGGGGTAACGCTGTCGCAGTCCGCGCAGCACGCCGACAAGGTGACCGGTGTCGTAGCCCTCGCGTGTGACAAGGTGTCCGCCGCCAAGGTTGAGCCATTTCAGGCGGGGCAGCCAACGGCCGAACTTCGCCTCAAGGTGCTGCAGCGTGTGCTCCAGCGCGTGCGAGTCGCTCTCGCAGTGGCAGTGGCAGTGGAAGCCCTCCACGCCGTCGGGCAGCTCGTCAGGCATGTCGGCGGCCAGCACGCCGAAGCGGGAACCGGGCGCGCAGGGGTTATAAAGGGCGGTGGCTATCTCGCTGTACTCGGGATTGACGCGCAAACCCAGCGAGGGGGCTGACGCGCCGGCCTTGTCGACAAGGGGCTTGAAACGTGCGTACTGGCTGAGGGAGTTGAACGTGACACAGTCCGAGCAGCGGAGTATCTCGCCGAAGCTCTCCTCCTCGTAGGCGGGGGAGTAGGTGTGCGCGCGTGTGCCGAACTCCTCAAAAGCCAGCCGCGCCTCGTACGGTGACGAGGCGGTGGTGTGGCTGATGTACTCGCGGAAGATGGGGAACGTGCGCCACAGGGCGTAGGCCTTGAAGGCGAGGATAAACTCCACGCCGGCTTCTTCCGCCACACGGTTTATAAGGCGCAGGTTGGCCCGCAGTGCCTCCTCCTCCACTATGTAGGCGGGGGAGGCTATCCCGCCATAGGGCGTGTTTTCGCTGTTCATCTTCGCTTTTCCTGCGGCTGTGGGATGAGCCGTCCACCCCTTTCCGATTTATTACCCAAAAGCCGGAGGCGAACCGGTCCGCGCCCTCCCCCGCCCCGTTTCCGGGACGCGGGGGGCGTGCCGACTCGTCCCCGGTCTCCCCCCCCCGCTATGCGGGGAAGGCGGTATGCGTGTGCCGATACGGCTTACGCGCGAAAGCGCTTACTTTTACATTACGCCGTCCTCGCGCAGCTTCAGCTGCCACTTCCAAGCGGAGCTGAGGGCATCCTCCAGCGTGTGTACGGCTTTCCAGCCCAGCACGTTGTTGGCCTTGTCCACGTTGCCCCACACCTTCTCGGTGTCGCCGGCGCGGCGGTCTGCCATCTCGTAGTTGAGCTTCACGCCCGTGCATTTCTCAAAGGTGTGCACAAGCTCCAGCACACTCACGCCGTTGCCCGTACCCACGTTGAATATCTCCACGGGCTCGGCACTTTTGCCGTCGAGTATGCGTGCCATAGCCGCAACATGCGCCTTGGCGAGATCCATAATATAGATGTAGTCGCGCACGCACGAGCCGTCGGGCGTGTCATAGTCAGACCCGAAGACTTTGAGACAGGGGCGAATGCCGATGGCCACCTGCGTGAGAAACGGCACAAGGTTGGCGGGTACGCCGTTTGGCAGCTCGCCGATGATTGCCGTGGGATGCGCGCCGATGGGGTTGAAGTAGCGCAGGATGATGGCGTTGATGTTGGCACCGCTCTTGATGAAGTCCTGGATAATCTCCTCGTTCACCTGCTTCGTGTTGCCGTAAGGGCTCTCGGCTTTCTTGATGGGTGCCTCCTCGGTGACGGGGAGGAACTCGGGGTCGGGCTGGCCGTACACCGTGCAGGAGGAGGAAAAAATGATGCCTTTCGCGCCGTACTTGGGCATGAGGGAGAGCACGTTGATGAGCGAAAGGAGGTTGTTGCGGTAATAAAGCAGTGGCTTCTGCACGCTCTCTCCCACCGCCTTGCTGGCGGCGAAGTGTATCACGCCGCAAATGCCGGGGTGCTTCTTGAAGACACCCTCCAGCGCAGTGACGTCACAGCAGTCCACCTGCTCAAAGGCGGGGCGGGTGCCGGTTATCTGCTCGATGCCGTCCACCACCTCTGCCTTTGAGTTGGAGAGGTTGTCCACGATGACCACATCGTAGCCTGCGTTAATCAGCTCGACCGAGGTATGCGAGCCGATAAAGCCCGTACCGCCGGTCACCAGAATGGTTTTTTTCATTTTTCCTGATGAGAAATATTTGACCGCCCGCCGCGTCTGTAGTGAAACGTGGCGGACTTTCTGTTTTTTCGGCTTGTTTCCCGCCCGCACAACATCCGCGCAACCTCTTCCGTGGCTGCGCGGTAAACGCTTGCGGGGTGTACCTGGGCCACCGTCGTGCGTGCGCGGGTACTTTTTTACCGGCGCAAAATTATAAGTTTTTTCCGACACGGCACGCCCGCGCAGCACATGCCGTGTTTTTTAACGCGATATTTAACAATTCGTAAGGCAGGCGCCCGCCCAAATGACTATATGAAACACATTTCCCCACCGGTGCTGTGCCTTTGACGCGCTGGGGAGACGCGGGCTTTGGCGGCGGCTTGTTAACTTTGCGCCTGCAAGAAAACGCACTTTGACGATGGCATTCACATTCAGGCAGTTTCACATAGACGACGCGCACTCGGCTATGAAAGTGGGGACGGACGGCGTGCTGCTGGGCGCGTGGGCGGGCGGCGGCGCGGACGGCGGCATACTTGACATTGGCTGCGGCTGCGGACTGGTGGCACTGATGATGGCGCAACGCTTCCCGGCCGCGCGGGTGACGGGGGTGGAGATTGACTCCAGCGCGGCGGACGACGCGCGGCGCAACGCGGAAGCCTCGCCCTTTTCCGCACGGGTGGACATCGTGGAGGGGGACATCACGCGCTTCGTTCCCGGCGCACTGCGTTTCGGCTGCATCGTTTCCAACCCACCCTACCACGCGGAGACGCTGCTGCCACCTGCCGCCGCGCGGGCGGCGGCGCGGCACACGGAGGGGGGCGGACTGACCTTCGCGGCACTGCTCGGCGCGGCGGCGCGGCTGCTTTCGCCGGAGCCGGGGGCGGTGTTTGCCGTCGTTCTGCCCGCCGTCGCTGAGGCGCACTTCACTGCGCTGGCCGCGTGCCACGCGCTTTTCCTCTCACGCCGCACACGGGTGGTGACGCGCCCGGGGAAGCCGGCGAAAAGGGTGTTGCTTGAGTTTGGCCATACGGGCGGCGGAGCGGTGACGGAGGACACGCTCGTGCTTGTGGGTGACGACGGACACCGCTCGCCGCAGTACGCCGCGCTGTGCCGCAACTTTTACCTGTAGCAACACGCATATATATAATAAGGCGCGGGAGCATATGCACCCGCGCCTTATTATATATACGCTGCGGAAAGTCCCTGCCGTAAGACGGAACCCTCCGTGCCTTTGTCAGAACGACACGCCGAGCGAAACGATGAAGTTGCCGGAGAGATTGGTCTCGCTATCGCCGTCACCCCACATATTCACGAAGCCCTGACGATAAGAGAGGTCGAGGTTGTAGCGCTTGTACCAGAGACCAACGCCAAACTTCAAGCCCGTGTCAAAGCGGTTGTAGTTTTCCCAATCGCTCATAGACGTGGACTCTGTGCCTTTCTGACTTCCCAGCTTAGCCGTCACTTTATCCTTGCCCGTATAGTCGCAGCTCAGGAAATAGCCAACGTGCGCGTCGATGTCAAGGTCGCCGACAAGGTTCTTGCGGAAACCGAAAGTGAACGGCGAGAAAATGACATCATGGCGCAGCTCCTTTTCTGTAATCGAAGCCTTTCCCTCTGACACGCTATGCTTGAAGCCGCGCGAGGTAAGGCCAAACTCCATGCCCCAGTAAAGGCCGGCGCTGCCCATAGGCTTCTGGAAGCCAAAGTTGAGGTCGTAGCCGGCACGAGCCTTGGCGTCCATGTCAGACGCACCCTTGCCAACCAGGCCGTTCACATTAAGACCTACCTTGCCATACCAAGTGGTGGTTTTCTCATGCTTTGTGTAGCTCACGCTACGGCTGGTGGAGCTCACAATCTGCGCGCTGGCGCTCAAGCCGCAGAATGCGACAAGAAACGAAAGAATGATTTTCTTCATAACTTATAGTGTTGTTTTATACGTTCTCAGTTGGAATTTCTACTAATCTGTTTTGCTTCCGCCGTCCGCGTCACTTCTTCACGGCACTGGTCTTTTCTGCCGTGGAGGTCTTGCCGGTCTTCTCTATGCGGAACCACTCCGTGTCGGCGGTGGTAATGGCGTGCCAGTTGACATAGTTTGCGGGGAAGCCGATGACCTCAACCATAGACCCGCCGGGGAACTTCTTCTGGTCGGGGTGGTTGCGCACGCGGAAAGTAGAGGCTACGATGACGTCGCAGTCAAACTTCTCGCACGCGTCAAACGTGGCGCGGGAGCGCAGAGCGTCTACCATGCCGCCCATCGACTGCACCTCTTCGGCAGTGAGCTCGCATACAAACTTCTGGCGCTTGGGGAAGAGTATCTTCAGGTCGGCTATCTGCGGCTTCACATAGGCCGCAGCCTCCACGTCAAGCGCGCGGGCCTGGGTGAAGTCGTACCTCTCAACTTTCTGCGCCGACATCGTGGACGCGCCAAGCAGCGCAAGACTGCAAAGGACAGTTGTTCTTCTCATTTTCGTAGACAGATTTTGGTTATTAATTGTCCCTTTCACTGCAAAAGTAGTTAAACAGGTGCGAGTAAGCAAATAAATCCTAAATATTCCCCTGCACCCGAGCCGCGCCGTCCTACTTTCCGGACACACATTCCGAAGAAACGGAAAACGCGGACGGGGCGGCGAACCCTGGCAATAGCGCCGCACATAAAGAAGTCCGCGTTCCCGCACTTTACGTTTTCCCCTCTACGCCTTATTTATTACTCTCCTTACGTGCCTTTTCGTAGCAGTCGCGGCAGAGGGGCTCGTACTCGTCCTTCTCGCCGAGCAGCACCTGCCGCTCGTCTTTCACAATGCGGTGGGAGACGTGGGCGAGGCGGCCGCAGCGCACGCAGATGGCGTGCACCTTCGTCACGTCCTCGGCAATGGCCATGAGCGCGGGCATGGGACCGAATGGCGCGCCAGTGAAGTCCATGTCAAGCCCCGCCACGATGACGCGCTTGCCGGCGGCGGCGAGCTCGTTGCACACCTCGGGCAGCGAGCTGTCGAAAAACTGCGCCTCGTCAATGCCCACCACCTGCGCCTCCGAGGCAAGGAGCGGTATGCTGCGTGCCGAGTCGACGGGGGTGGAGGAAAGGCTGTTGGCGTCATGCGACACCACCTCCTCCTCCGAGTAGCGCGTGTCTATCGAGGGCTTGTATATCTCCACACGCTGCCGCGCTATGCGCGCCCGTTTGAGGCGGCGTATCAGCTCTTCGGTCTTGCCCGAAAACATGGATCCGCATATCACCTCTATGTGCCCGCACGACACGGGGGTCTCTTCCTTGTACATCTTTTCCGGTATACTTAAATTTTGCTCAGTTCCACAAAACGCCCGCGCTCGCGCCGCTCGTCGATGAGCTGCTGCAGCTTGCGGCGGCGGTCCTTCGCCACCCAGCGGCGGGCGAAGACATTGGGGATGGCCACGCCGAGCGATATGCACATGATGGTGATGGCCGAACCCATGAGAAACTTCCACGCGTCGGTGAGCTCGCCCACCACGCCGTTCATCTCTATGAGGCCCACTATGGCGCGGTACATCAGCACGCCCGGCACCATGGGTATGACGCTGGGGATGGAAATCACGTGGTTGGGGGCGTGCACCCAGTGCACCGCCTTGACGCAGATGAGGCTGACAAGCGTGCTGCCCGCAAGTGAGCCGATGGCAAGCCCCATGTCAAGCCCCACGTTGCCCGACGAGGGGCCGAGGTTGACAAAGTTGCGCGTGCAGACGGCGATGATGCCGCCTATGGCCACCACCCACAGCAGGCGGCGCGGTATGTTGAATATCATGGAGAAGCCCATGGCCGAGATGGCGGCGGCCGCCGCGTAGCTGATGTAGTTGTTGTGCGGCGTCATGGAGAGGTGCTGAAACTGCGTGAGGTCAAACTGGGAAATCTTCAGGAAGAAGGCTATGCCGAATGACATCGCCACCAGCATGAGGAAAGTGTTGACGGCACGCGTCAGCCCGACGGAGATGTAGTTGTCAAGCATGTCGTCCACAAAGTTGATGAGCGGCACGCCGGGCACTATGAAGAGGGCGCACGCCATCAGCGGGTGCAGCGGCGTGGCGGTCCAGGCAGGCAGGAAGGTGGTTGCCCAGGCTATGAGCGTACTGACGAAGGCCGAGACGGCAATGGCCATGTACACGTTGATGCCCTTCTCCGTCAGCACGCCCTTCAGGCGCATGCCGAGGGCGGCGGCCAGCGAGGCGTAGAAAAAGGCTATCCAGTCGCAGCCGAACTGTATGCAGAAGCCGCCGCAGGCAAAGCCGGTGCCCACGGCCACCTGCCAGGGCTTGTAGTTGCGCGGGCGGGCGGCTATCTCCTCCACCTCGCGTGCGAAACGCTCCACGCTGTAGTCCTCGCGTATGGCACGCCAGGACAGCTTGCTGATGAGCGAGATGGTGGTCATGTTGATGCCGTGCTTGGTGCAGCGCTGAAATTTGCTGAACGAGTGCGCGTCGTCGCTGAGGTTTACCATCAGCATGTTGTACTGCACGTAGATGTGCAAGTGCTCTTCGGGCAAACCGAGGAAAGCTGCCACGCGCCCCATGTTGCGGTGGACGCGGTTGGTGTCGGCGGCGCTCTCCACAAGCAGCTGCCCCACGCGCAGCAGGAGGTCGAGCTTGTGGCGGATGACGGTCTCCTCGTTGGCGGGGTCGCAGTTTGCGGCGGCGGCTTTGCCGGGGACGGGTGTTCCGTTTGTTGTCATACGGTGATGGCTTGTTGGGTGTGTGTTGTGCGGAACCGGGCGGCGGCGCGGCGGTGCGGGGCTTTTTCCCGCCTCAGCCAACGGCTTGGCATGAAACGCGCCAAGCCGCCGCCCGGTCCGCGTTTCCCCGCCCGGGGATTACGGCGGACAAAATTACGATTTTTTGGCGTTTCGCGTAAGTACGCCGCCCACTTACCGGCACAGGGTGCCGTGCGCACGCCCCCACCCGCTCCCCGCCCCCGCGCGCGGCGCGTGTTTTTTGTGCGCCTTTCCCCGGGCGGCCGGCGGCAGGGTGCACAGCGGGTGTTTTC
>CAVGTC010000009.1:0-32601 GCA_963632255.1 Lachnospiraceae bacterium
GATGCCGCGGTACTTTGAAGGCCAAGCCGCACTTCAGTGACCCGATACCACGGTACTCCGTGGGCCAAGTGCAGGCGTTTTGGTGCGAAAGTGCTTGATAATCAATATAGGCAAAAATATAGGGACATTCCGCGCGGGATGTCCCTATCTTGTAGTACAAAGATAATACATTTTCGGGCGTTTTGCAAATGGGGCAAAACGGGCGGCGAAAATCAAAATGTCAGTTTTTCGGCGGTTTTGCTTACTTTCTGAATTTCCGCCAGACAGTCCAAAAGCGAGGCAGCCACCCCCTTCCCACAATAATTTTCCGGACTTTGCCCGCAAAGTGCCGGCTCAACAAAACTCAAAGCGTAGGCGGCTAAACTGTCACCGGGACAAAAGGACAAGGCACACACGCCATTACGGAAAACGCGTTGCCCGCTCAAGAGCCAAGTATCCGCACAGGCCACCCCCGCCTCGGCCTTCGCCGGAACGTGGGTGGCCTGTGCCATTAGCGCTTGCCGCAACTCAAAGCAGCGGCGGCAGCTGGTAAAGTTTTGTACCGTTGGACCCTTTGACGAGTATTAGCCGGCCTATGGGGCGGTCGCCCCCCTCAATGGCGTTTTTCACAGCCTCAGCATCGGGGAAGTAGCGCGCGCCGTCGGCAAACGGCTCAAACTCCTCACCCACGAGCCACACCTCCTCGCAGCCAATGGCTTTCGCCTGTGCAGCCACCTTGGCGTGCTCGGCAGCCGAAGCCTCACCCAGCTCGCGCATTTCGCCGAGGATGACCATGCGGTGGGGCGCGCGCATCAGGGCGAAGTTGTCAAGAGCCGCTTTCATGCTTGTGGGGTTGGCGTTGTAAGCGTCGACAATAAGCGTGTTGTCGGCGGTGCGCAAAAGCTCGCTTCGGCTGTTGGTGGGCGTGTAGGCGGCTATGGCGCGGGCGGCGTCTTCCGCGTCCACTCCAAAACGTGTGCCGACGGCTATGGCAGCGAGTATGTTGTCCGTGTTGTACGCGCCGATGAGCTGCGTCTGCAACTCGTGCCACTCCCCGCCTTTGAGCCGGAAGCGCATCTTGAGGTAGGGGCTGCACTCCACAGCCTCACCCTCAACGTCATACCCCTTGCCCGGGGCGCCGTAGGTGACGGCGGGCAGTCCGCCGGCAATGGCCGAGAGGTGCGGGTTGTCGGCGTTGAGGAAAATGTACGCCCCCTCTTTCGCGCGGAGGTAGTCGTAGAGCTCGCCTTTCGTGCGCACCACGCCCTCAAACGAGCCGAACCCCTGAAGGTGGGCTTTCCCCACGTTGGTGATGAGTCCGCAGTCGGCATCGGTGATGCGGCTCAGCAGGGCTATCTCGCCAGGGTGGTTGGCTCCCGTCTCGATGACAGCGACACCGTGTTCGGGGCGCAGGCGCAGCAGCGTCTTTGGCACACCGATGTGGTTGTTGAGGTTGCCCTGCGTGTAAAGCACGTTGTGGCGCGTGGAGAGTACGGCGGCGGTGAGTTCCTTTGTGGTGGTTTTCCCGTTGGTGCCCGTTATTTGCACCACCGGCGTGCCGAGCGTCCTGCGGTGCAGCGTGGCGAGGCTCTGCATCGCCGCCAGCGTGTCGGCGACGTGCAGCAGGCGTGCGTCACCCGTGACGGCGGGGTCGTCCACCACGGCGTAGGCGCAACCCGCCGCAAGGGCTTGCAGCGCGTAGTCGTTGCCGTTGAATTTCTCCCCCCGCAGCGCGAAGAAGATGGAGCCTTCCGGGCAGTCGCGGGTGTCGGTGGTCACCACCGGGTGTTGGAGATAGAGTTTGTATAACTCTTCAGTGTCCATGGTCTTGGTATGTATGGAAAGGGACGGGGTGCCGGCGGTGGTACAACGCGCGCACGGGTATGCCGTTGCGCCGCCGTTCTGCCGCCCCCCCCGGCGCCCCGTCCTCGGTTTTTGTTGAGAGTCCTCCCTTATTTGAGCTTGGCCACAGCCTCCTTGATGCGGCGGAGTGCCTCGACGATGTTCTCGTCGCTTGTCGCGTAGCTCATGCGGAAGCACTCCGGCGAGCCGAAAGCGGCGCCACCCACCGTGGCCACGTGCCCCTCCTCAAGGAGGTAGAGGGCGAAGTCCATCGAGTCGTTTATGACGTGCTTGCCGTCGGTCTTTCCGAAATAGTAGCTGCACTTGGGGAAGAGGTAGAACGCGCCATGCGGGTCGTTCACCTCAAAGCCCGGCACCTCTTTTGCGAGGCTCACGATGAGCTTCTTGCGGCGCTCGAAAGCGAGCCGCATCTCCTCGACGCACTCCTGCGGGCCGGCGAAAGCGGCCGTTGCAGCCATCTGACTCACCGAGCACGGTCCGCTGGTGTACTGTCCTTGCAGTTTGCCGCAAGCCTTTGCGATGGCGGCGGGCGCGGCGATGAAGCCGATGCGCCAGCCCGTCATGGCATACGCTTTCGACACACCGTTTATCACCACCGTGCGCTCTTTCATCCCCTCGCACGCGGCGATGGAGGCGTGGCGGCCCACATAGTTGATGTGCTCGTATATTTCGTCGCTGAGGATAGTTATCCCCTCATGGCGACGCAGCACGGCGGCGAGTCCCTCCAGTTCCTCGGCGCTGTACACGGAACCCGTCGGGTTGCTGGGCGAGCAGAGGATGAGTGCCTTGGTGCGCGGCGTGATGGCGGCCTCAAGCTGTTGCGGCGTGATTTTGAAGTCCTGCTTGATGTCCGCCTCCACGAAGACGGGCTTGCCGTCCGCCATCAGCACCATCTGCGGGTAGCTCACCCAGTAGGGGGCGGGTATAATCACCTCGTCGCCCTCGGAGACAAGTGCCATGACGGCGTTGCAGACACTCTGCTTCGCGCCGTTTGACACCACTATCTGCTCCTCGGTGTAGTCGAGGCCGTTCTCTTTCCAGAGTTTTTCCACGACGGCTTTGCGCAGGGCGGGGTAACCCGCCACGGGCGAGTAGCGCGAATAGTTTTCGTCAATGGCTTTTTTCGCCGCCTCCTTGATGTGCGCCGGCGTGTTGAAGTCGGGCTCGCCCACGGAGAGGTTGATGATGTCTATGCCCTGCGCGCGGAGCTCGGCGCTCTTTTGCGACATGGCCAGTGTGGCCGACGGGGCCAGGCGGTTGACACGAGTGGAAAGCATATTGTTTTGTGTTGTGGTTGGCGCGGCGGCGCGTCGGCTCCGCCGCGTATGTTAGGGTTGATGGCTGTTTGTGCGGGGCGCGGGGTCATTTCTTCCCGTTGCCGAAGATGCGCAGGAGGTAGAGGAAGAGGTTGATGAAGTCGAGGTAGAGCGACAGGCTGCACAGCAGGGCTATCTTCAGCAGGTAGTCGCCCCCGTTCTCCTCATGCGCTTTCAGTATCTCGCGCATTTTTTGCGTGTCGTACGCCGTCAGTCCGCAGAATATCAGCACGCCGGCGTAGGTGACTACCCACGAGAGCGTGTCGCTCGCCACGAAGAGGTTTACCACGGTGGCGATGATGAGTCCCACAAGTGCCATGGTCAGCACGCGTCCGAAAGTGGAAAGGTCACGCTTCACGGTGGTGCCGATGAGCGTCATCGCACCAAAGGTGGCCGCAGTGGTGAGGAAGGTGGAGGCGATGCTCTCCGCCGTGTAGGCGAGGAATATCACCGACATCGTGACTCCGTTGAGCACGGAGTAGACGGCAAACATCACTCCCGCCGTGGCAAACGACATGCGTCCGATGTTGGCAGAGAGTATCCACACGAGGGCAAGCTCGGCGATGGCGATGCCCCAGAAGACAACTTTGTTGCTCAGGAGCGTGAAGATGAAGTCGGTGTCATACGCCACAAACCATGCAGTGAGTCCCGTCACCGCAAGGGCGAGCGTCATCCAAAGGTATACTTTCGTGAGCAGACGGCTGAAAACCGGGGCGGCGGCGCGCTCCTGCGCCTCAAGGCTGTAAGGGTTGTACTCGGTGTTGTCCATTTTTCTATGCTTTTTGTGCGGGGACTCGCGCGGGACGCGCACCCCGCAGTGTTAATGACTTCGGCTTATTAAAAGGGATTGTTGGTAATGTTGCCGCCGGGATGTGGCTTGGGGAATCTTTTTCCCGCTCGCTCTTTACTATCCCCACTCGGCAGTCGGCTTTACTTCAGGTGCAGCGTGTGTCCCATGCGCTGTTGCTTGGTGCGCAAGTAGCGCTCGTTGTACTTGTTGGGAGTTATCTCAATGGGCACGTTCTCAGTTATCTCCAATCCGTACGCCTCCAGTCCCACGCGCTTCACGGGATTGTTGGTGAGCAGGCGCATTTTCCTCACGCCGAGCTGACTGAGTATCTGCGCCCCCACGCCATAGTCGCGCTCGTCGGGGTCGTAGCCGAGGTGTACGTTGGCATCAACGGTGTCATAGCCCTCTTCCTGCAGCTTGTACGCCGCGATTTTCGCCATCAGGCCGATGCCGCGCCCCTCCTGGTTGAGGTAGAGCACCACGCCCTTTCCCTCTTTCTCTACCATGCGCATGGCCTTGTGCAGTTGCTCGCCACAGTCGCACCGCTCGGAACCGAAGATGTCACCCGTCATGCACGACGAGTGTACGCGCACCAGCAGCGGCTCGTTCTCCGCCCATTCGCCTTTGATGAGGGCGATGTGCTCCAGCCCGTTGCTTTTCTGGCGGAAAGGTATGAGGCGGAAATGCCCGTACTCCGTGGGCATGTCCACCTCCTCGCCGCGCTCTACGAGGCACTCGTGCTTGAGGCGGTAGGCGATGAGGTCTTTTATGGTGATGATGTGCAACCCCTCACGTGCGGCAAACTCCTGCAGCTGTGGCATGCGTGCCATTGTCCCGTCGGGGTTGAGTATCTCTATCAGGCAGGCGGCGGGTTCCATCCCCGCGAGTCGCGCGAGGTCGATGGAGGCCTCGGTGTGTCCGGCACGCGCCAGCACGCCGCGGTCCTGCGCGTAAAGCGGATTGATGTGTCCGGGGCGGCCGAAGCTCTCGGGGCGGCTGTCGGGGTCGGCCAGGGCGCGTATGGTGGCGGCGCGGTCGTGGCAGCTCACGCCCGTGGTGCATCCCTCAAGCAGGTCTACCGTGACGGTGAACGGCGTGCCGAGCATGCTTGTGTTGGTCTGCACCTGGTGGTCGAGACCCAGCTCGCGGCACCGCTCTATCGTGATGGGGGCGCAAAGCACGCCGCGCCCGTTGCGCAGCATGTAGTTTATCTTCTCAGGCGTGGCGAGCTGGGCCGCCATAATGAGGTCGCCCTCGTTTTCGCGGTCCTCGTCGTCTACGACGATGACAAACTTGCCGTTCTTGAAATCGTCCACGGCCTCCTCTACGGTGGCCAGCTTGAATGCGTCCATTATATATAATAGGTGTGTTGTTACGTGTGGTTGGTTTTGCGGGGAGGCGGGCGTGCGCTTTCGCCTGTGTGCGGTGCACCCCGCCTACCTCACGGCACGTTCGGTTTGCTGCGCGGCGCGGCGGTGGCGGTAGCCGTCCCAGCTGCGCCAGCCCCATTCCGCCAGCATAAGGGCGATGAGTGCCGCCAATATCCATTTCGCGGCGCGGGCCGCGGTCTTGCGGCGTTTTGCCCGGCGCTGCTCGCGGGCGTCGGGGGCGTACGCCGCCGCCTTTGTGCCAGTTATCACCGCTGTGAGGCGGTCGCAGGTGCGTGCCGTCTGCCGCAGATCGCGCAAGAGGCGCAGGCGGAAACGCCATATCCTCAGCCACAGCAGCGCACCGACGGGCAACAGCACGCCCGCCGCGATGTTGGCGCGGCGGCTGTGGAAAGGCGATGTGTGCGCCCGGGTGTATATGACCGGGAACTCGTTGAGCACCGCCAGCACGCGGGCGTCGCGGCTGTTGGACAGCTCGTCCACTATGGCCTCGGTCTTTTCGCTTATCCCCACGGCGGTCGTGTCCGGGCGGTAGCGGAAGAAAGTGTCGGCGTAGCCCGGTGCGGTGAGCAGCCGCTTCTCCTCACAGTAACGGCGGCAGTCGTCGTGCAACGCGGAGAGCATGCCGGGCATCAGGTCGAGGCGCGGGTCTTCTATAATCACCTCCTTGCGCGTGATGTGCCGCTTCGGGCGCAGCCCCAGCAGCGAGCGGAATAGCTGTATGTAAAGGTCGGTGTTGAACACCACCGAGTCACGGTTGGCCTTGTAGGAGAGAAACGCGCCGAAAGGTGTTATCACCACCGTACTCACCCACATTCCCCACGCCATAGTCACCGTGCCGTCACGCGCCGTCTTCATGCCCGAGGTGTTGATGATGTACCAGAAGATAAAGATGACCACCGAAATTACTGTCGGCATGCCCAGTCCGCCCTTGCGTATGATGGCTCCGAGCGGCGCGCCCACGAAGAAGAAGATGAGGCACGCCAGCGAGAAGGTTATCTTCTGGTGCCATTCCACCCAGTGGCGGCGCACATAACCCTCCGTGTCGGCGGTGAGGGTCGATTTCCATGACAGCTCGCTCTCCATCTGCGCGGCGTGTTCGCCCGCCGTGCGCAGGGCGCGCTCCATTGACTGCGCCGGGAAGCGGGCGGTGAGCGTGTCGAAAGGTGTGCCGTCGGCTTGCGCCGCACGCAGTGCCCTCAGCGAGTCTGCACGCGCGGCGAAGCGCAGAGCGAAGTGCGCCGCACGCGCGTCGGCGTAGTAGGCGCGTCCCACGCTGTCAAGTTCGGTTTCCATGGAGTCAACGCTGTGCTCAATCTCGCGCATGTTCTTTGCCGAGGGCATGCCGCTGAGCATATCCTTGTCCATGAGGTTGAAGTTGCTGTCAAAGTCTATGAGGAAGTCCTTGTGACGGAACGTCTCGCGGTCGTACGGAGCCTCCGCCCCGCTGCGCGCAAGCTGCGCCCCACCGCCCTCAAGACTCTCAAACTGCTCGCCCGACCACATCTCAAGGCGCAGGTGCATCCTGTCGCTTGTCATCTCCATGCGCCCCGAGTCGGCCAGCACTATCTGCGCCTTGTCAAAGCCCTGGTCGGTCTTGTATATGATGAGCTGGTACAGCATGCCCGTCTCCGGCTGCTTCTGCTGCACGTAGATGTTGATGTTGGGCACGCCGTTGTAGAATACACCCTCGGGTATCTCCACGGCAGGCGACTGCTGCTTCATGCTCAGCAGCAGCGTACGCAGGTTTATCTGCGCGTCAGGCGAGGTGCTGTTTTGGAAATAGAACGACACGCCAGCCATCAGCGCCGCCACGACCATAGGCGGTGCCATGATGCGTATAAGCGGCACGCCAGCCGCCTTCATTGAAAGCAGCTCGAGGCTCTCCCCCATATTGCCGAAGGTGATGAGCGAGGCCAACAACACGGCAAGCGGCAGAGCCTGCGGCACGAGCGTGATGCCCATGTACCAAAAGAACTGCCCCAGAATGTCCATGGACAGCCCCTTGCCTATCAGCTCGTCCACATAACGCCACGTGAACTGCATCATAAAGACGAAGAGGCAGATGAAGAACGCGCCCGCAAAAACAAGCAGGAACTTCTTCAGTATGTAGCGATCAAGCTTCTTTACGACGGTCATTTGCCTCTTTGCCCGTTCAATACGGTTACACTTAGCCGCAAAAGTACTACTTTTTCACCACACCGCCGCCGCACGCCGCTCCTTGCCATTTCACGGGCGCGGCACGGAGGCGCGGCGAGCCAAAAAAGGACTGCGGATTGGCGGCATTTGTGGAAAAACCCGTAATTTTGCGGGTTGGAAAACAACAAATACCAAATAACAACAGACAAACCCCATGATTAAATCACAGGACATCAAGAAGGGCACCTGCATCCGCCTTGACGGCAAGCTTTACTTCTGCATTGACTTCCTGCACGTGAAGCCCGGAAAGGGCAACACCATTATGCGCACCACGCTCAAGGATGTCGTGTCCGGCCGTGTGCTGGAGCGCCGCTTCAACATCGGCGAGGCGCTTGAGGACGTGCGCGTTGAGCGCCGCCCCTTCCAGTACTCGTACGCTGACGGCGACCAGTACCATTTCCTCAACCAGGAGACTTGGGACGACGTGGTGATTGAGCACGACCTCATCACGGGTGTGGACTTCATGAAAGAGGGCGACGTGGTGGAAGTGGTGAGCGACGCCTCCTCGGAGACCATCCTCTTCGCCGAGATGCCCGTGAAGACTCACCTCCAGATTACCTATACCGAGCCGGGGCTCAAGGGAGACACCGCCACAAACGCCACCAAGCCCGCGAAGCTTGAGACCGGCGTGGAGATACGCGTGCCGCTCTTCATCAACGAGGGCGAGATTGTTGAGGTTGACACCCGCGACGGCTCCTACCTCAACCGCGTGAAGGCCTGACATACCGACGCGCGGCGGCAGCACCGCGCAGGGATGGGCGGTGTCCGTCCCCCGGAAATTCCGCAAGTCGCGGAGGCGGGGGCGGACACCGCTCTTTTTTGCGCCCGTATGTCGCGTAAGCCCGCGCGGCAGCCGTATTTCGCTCGACGGTCGGCGCACTCTTCCTGATGTGACACAATACGATTTCCCGGGCGGGACACGACACGACGGGCGTACTACATGGCGTTGGTCAATATTTCTGCCCCCGCGCCGTGCTGCACCCGCACAAAACGCTGTGTGACTTGTAATAAAAGGGCGGGATGATTGGTGTATTTTTCCTTTTGCACACTAAGTCCGTCCGCCCGTAAAAGGCAAATGCATACTTTTGCAGCAAACTAAACCAGAGGAGGGGCGTGACGCACCCATACTCCGGCCGGGCGGTGCGGAGGCTTTCCGCAGTCCCGGCAGACTTTACCAGCAAAGACACAATGAAGAAAGAAAGAAAAGGAACGGGCACGCGCGGAACACTCGCCGGGACGCTGCTCGTCCTCCTGTTGTGCTGTATTCCGGGCAAGACCGGCGCGCAGACGTTGTCGCTTGACAGCTGCCGCGCCCTTGCGCTGCGCAACAACAAGACTCTCGCCATAGCCCGCGCCACGAAAGAAAAAGCACTCAACACGCGCAAGGCCGCCCGCACCAACTACTTCCCTAAGATAGAACTCACGGCGGGATACCTGCACACCGGCGACGAGATATCCCTCCTCAACAAAGACCAGAAAAACACGCTCGGCAGCCTCGGCACCTCCGCCCTGTCCGATTTCTCGGCACAGGCCGGCCAGCTGCTTGCCGCCTACCCCGACCTCGCACCGCTCGCGCAGGCCGTGCAGGCCAAAGGCACACAGCTTGCCGCCGCCGGCAACGCACTCGGACAGAGTTTCGCCGACAAGTTCCGCACCGACACCCGCAACATCACCGCGGGAGCCATACTCCTCACGCAGCCCCTCTACATGGGTGGCAAAATAATGGCCTACGCCCGCATCACGAAGCACTCTGAAGTGCTCGCCGACCAACAGCTGCGCTCGGACACGCAACAGCTGCTGCTTGATGTCGACAAGGCGTACTGGCAGGTGGTGTCGCTCGCCCACAAGCGGCGGCTCGCCGTGTCATACCGCGACATGCTCGCGCGGCTTGACTCCGACGTGACGCGCATGATTGCCGAAGGGGTAGCGACACGCGCCAACGGACTCACCGTGGGTGTGAAGCTCAACGAGGCGGAGATGACGCTCACCAAGGTGGAGGACGGGCTCTCGCTCTCGCGCATGCTGCTCTGCCAGCTTTGCGGCCTGCCGCTTGACGGCTGCCCCGCGCTTGAAGGTGAGGAAGCCGGCAGCGTGGGCGGCGGCGGTGAGGACGTGCGCCCCGATGCCGAAACCGCCCTTGCCAACCGCCCGGAAATAAGCCAGCTGGAAACGGCGCGGCTTATATACGGCGAAAAAGTGAAGATAGAACGCTCGGCTTTCCTTCCGCAGCTTGCGCTGACGGGAGGGTATATGATATCCAATCCCAACGTGTTCAACGGTTTCGAGAAGAAGTTTCGCGGCACGTGGGGCGTGGGAGTGATGCTCAAGGTTCCCGTGTGGCACTGGGGCGAGGGACGCTATAAGGTGCGTGCCGCCAAGTGCGACGCACTCATCGCCTCGCTGCGTGCCGACGACGCGCGGGAGAAGGTGGAGCTGCAGGTAAGCCAAGAGGCTTTCCGCGTGAACGAGGCCAACCGCAAGTATGCCCTCAGTCTGAAAAACATGGACAAGGCCGAGGAGAACCTCCGCACGGCGCAGGCCGGCTTCCGCGAGGGTGTGATACCCACAAGCGAACTGCTCGCCGCGCAAACGGCGTGGCTGCAGGCACACAGTGACAAAATTGACGCGCAGATTGACACAAAACTCGCCCGTGCCGCCTACGACAAGGCGCTCGGCGTGCTTGAGTGATGCGTGCCGCACGGATTGCGCCCACCGACAGCCATAGGGATGCAAAGTGCCGCGCAGACTGACGACAGAAAAAGAAAAAACACAACAGATATGCCAAGACAAAAAGCCAACATGCTTCCCGCCATCCTCGTCCTCACCGGCGTAATAGTGGCGGTGGTGGTTTTCTCCCTTTACGCTTTCCGCGAGGAGACGGACACCATACAGGGACAGGCCGACGTGACGGAATACCGAGTGTCGAGCAAAGTGCCCGCCCGCATACGCGAGTTCCGCGTGAAAGAGGGACAAACCGTCCACGCCGGTGACACGCTCGCCCTGCTTGAGGCTCCCGACGTACAGGCAAAACTCTCGCAGGCGCTTGCCGCCGAGGACGCCGCCGCCGCACAGAACCGCAAAGCCGAGAAAGGCGCGCGACAGGAGCAGATAGCCGCCGCCTACGAGATGTGGCAGAAAGCCTCCGCCGGCGTGCGCATCGCCGAAAAGTCGTACGACCGCGTGAAGCGCCTCTTCGACGAGGGCGTAATGACGGCGCAGAAGCTAGACGAGGTGACGGCGCAGCGCGACGCCGCAGTGGCGACGGAGCGTGCCGCGAAGTCGCAGTATGACATGGCACGCAACGGAGCCGAGCGCGAAGACAAGGATGCCGCACGCGCCCTCGTCAGCCGCGCGCAGGGCGCGGTGAGCGAGGTGAACTCGTACATCAACGAGACGGTGCTCATTGCCGCGCACGACGGCGAGGTGACGGAGATTTTCCCGCAGGTGGGCGAACTGGTGGGTTCTGGTGCACCGGTGATGAACATCGCGCTGACCGCTGACATGTGGGTTACGTTCAATGTGCGCGAAGATCATCTCTCCGGCTTCGCCATGGGGAAGGAGTTTGCCGCCACCGTGCCTGCCCTCGGCGGACGGGAGGTGAAATTGCGTGTGTATTATATGAAAGACCTCGGCAGTTATGCCGCGTGGAAAGCCACCAAGACGACGGGACAGTATGACATGAAGACCTTTGAGGTGAAAGCCACGCCCGTGGGAAAGGTGGACGGACTGCGACCGGGTATGAGCGTGCTGCTGAAACGATAGCGCGACAGGCGCGGGTGTTGCCACGCGCTGCACGCCGGAAAGTTTTGCGTAAGCCGAATTGGGGCTGGCCTTCGCGGCACGTTTCCACAGGAAAGAAACGAAATCCGCCAAAGTATAAAACAAAGCCACCCCGAAAAGAGACCGAAAAATGCTGTTGAAGATAACCAAGCGCGAACTGCTTAGGATGGCGCGCCAGCCCCTTTACCTCTTCTGTATGGTGCTGGCTCCGCTTTTCTGCTGCATTTTCTTTACCACCCTTATGGGCGAGGGACTGCCGGAAAACCTGCCCCTCGGACTGGTGGACGAGGACCGCACCGCCACCTCACGCAACATCGCCCGCAACCTTGACGCTTTCCAGATGGCCGACATTACGGAGAGCTACGCCAATGTGACGGACGCACGCACCGCCGTGCAGCGCGGGGAGATATACGGCTTCTACCTCATACCGCGAGGCACCACGCGCAAAGCGCAGCGGCAGGAGGCACCTAAGGTGTCGTTCTACACCAACCAGTCGTACCTCGTGGCCGGCTCGCTGCTCTACCGTGACATGCGCACGATGAGCGAGCTGGCGTCGGGCGCGGCGGCACGCAGCGTGCTTTACGCGAAGGGTGCCACAACGGGACAGGCGATGGCCTTCCTCCAGCCCATCGTGATAGATATGCACGCAGTGGGCAACCCGTGGCTCAACTACAACGTTTATCTCTCCAACATAATACTGCCCGGACTACTTGGCATCTTCGTCTTTATGACGACGGTGTATAGCCTCGGCACGGAGCTTAAGTTCGACACGGCAGACGAACTGATGGAACTTTCGCACGGACGTATGTCTGTGGCTCTCGCGGGCAAACTGCTGCCGCAGACTGTCATATTCCTGCTTACGGGCACGGTGATGGCTCTGCTGCTTTACGTTTACCTCCGCTTCCCCTGCCACTGCGGCTTTTTCCGCGCATGGGGCGTGATGGCACTTTTCGTGCTGGGCTGCCAGGGACTGGGCGTCTTTATGTTCAGTATGCTTCCCACGCTGCGCCTCGGCCTCAGTTTTGCCTCGCTTTGGGGCGTAGTGTCGTTCAGCATATCCGGCATGTCGTTTCCGGTTATGGCGATGCACCCCGTACTACAGGGGCTCAGCGTGCTTTTCCCCCTGCGCCACTACTACCTGCTTTATGTCAACTGCATGCTTGACGGCTTCCCACTGGCCAACGCCTGGCCCTACGCCCTCGCGCTGGCGGCTTTCGCCCTGCTGCCGCTGCCCTGCCTCCCGTGTCTGCGCCATGTGATGAAAAACTGCCTTTACGAGCCGTGACGGCACGGCGCGTGTGCGCCACACAAACGACGCGCGGACAGATACGCCGCCGCAGGAAACACACGTGGAAAGAGAACCTTCAACGCAACCCTACCCCTTATGCACACCATATACAACCTCATACGCAGAATACTCTCAGACTGCAACCACATCTTCCGCGAGGAGCTGCGCACCATTGTGCGGGACAAGGGCGTGATAATCTTCTTTTTCCTCGTTCCCCTTGGCTATCCTCTGCTCTACGCCTTCATCTACACCAACGAATCGGTGCGCGACGTGCCGGTGGCGGTGGTGGACGACTGCCGCACAGCACGCAGCCGCGACTACGTGAGGCGGCTTGACGCCACGGCCGACGTGCGCGTGGTGTCGCGCTGCGCCGACATGGGCGAAGCGAAGGAGATGGTGAGACGGCGCGACGCCTACGGCGTGGTACACATCCCCGCCGACTTCTCACGCTGCATCGCCACGGGGCGGCAGGCGCACGTGGCGGCGTACTCCGACATGAGCGGAATGCTGTACTATAAGAGCGTGCTGACGGCCAACACCAATGTTTCGCTTGCAATGAACGCCGAAATTAAGGTGGCTCGCACCGGCGGCGGCACAGCACAGCAGGAGCTTGTGACGCAACACCCCATAAGCTACGAAGAGGTGAGTCTGTACAACCCCCAGAACGGCTTCGCGGCATTTCTCATCCCTGCCGTGCTGGTGCTCATCATACAGCAGACTCTGCTGCTGGGCGTGGGCATGGCGGCGGGCACCGCGCGCGAGCATAACCGCTTCCGCGACCTACTCCCCGTCGACCGCCACCACACCGGACTTCTCAGCATAGTGTGGAGCAAGGCTATGGCCTACCTTTTGGTGTACATCCCAGTGTCGGTGTATGTGCTGGGCGTGGTGCCGCACCTTTTCCGGCTCAACCAGATAGGCAATCCGTTTGACCTGACACTCTTCACTGTGCCCTTTGTACTTGCCTGCATCTTCTTTTCTATGGCTGTGTCCGTGCTTGTGCGGCACAGGGAGGCATGCATCATGATAATAGTCTTCACCTCCCTGCCCCTTCTCTTCATCTCTGGCATATCGTGGCCTGGTAGCGCGGTGCCGCCCGTATGGCGCGTACTGGCGGCGGTATTCCCCTCCACGCCCGGCATCAACGGTTTTGTGGCAATCAACAACATGGGAGCGACCCTGGCGGAGGTGCGTCAGGACTGGCTCTGGCTCTGGGTGCTTGCGGGCGTGTATTTTCTTGCCGCCTGCGCGGTGTACCAGTACAGCATCACCGAGTCGCGCCGCCATGTGGCGGAGCAATACCACCTCCTGAAAGAGCGTCGCGCGAAAAAGGCAACCGTCGGCGACGGGACAGCCGGGGCGTGACACGGCAGTCCGCGCACTTTCCTTTCGCGTTGCGCGGGGGCGCAAACATCTGCAGTAAAACAAACACTTACGCCCCAAAACTTTATGAGCCTTTACCGGTAGGGACAGACTTATCCGCGCCTCGGATGGACCTCGGCGCGACAAGACGGCGACTTGCCAGAAAAAGCCTTGGACTTTGTGCGGACAAGCCGCCGGTGCCGTTAAACTTCCCCCAAAATAGTCTTTCTTCGCGACGGCGCGTTTTGGCACTTTGACTGAATAAGGCGGAAAAAAGTGACATTCTGATTATTTAGGGGAGATGGACGAGCCGCGCCGCCGTCACACGTTTTTGTCCTTGCTGCGGCACAAGTCCTTCAGTCCGCAAGCGGCGCATTTCGGCTTGCGGGCGGTGCAAGTGTAACGCCCGTGCAACAGCAGCCAGTAGTGCGCCGAAGCCACAAGGCGCTCGGGTATGTGACGCTTCAGCTCCGTCTCCACGCTGTATGGCGTGGTGCAGCGCGGCGGGACGAGCGCGAGGCGGTGGCTCACGCGGAAGACATGTGTGTCCACCGCCAGCTCCGCTTTGCCGAAAGCCACAGCCCGCACCACGTTGGCCGTCTTGCGCCCCACGCCCGGCAGGCGTACAAGGTCGTCGTGTGTCTGTGGCACTTCGCCGCCGTACTCCTCCACCAGCATGCGTGCCAGCCCCGCGAGGTGGCGTGCCTTGTTGTTGGGGTAGCTCACGCTCTTTATGTATCCGTACAGCTCCTCTGGCGTGGTCTGCACCATCGCCGCCGGGGTGGGGTAGTCGGCGAAAAGGTGCGGCGTCACCATGTTCACCCTCTTGTCCGTACACTGCGCCGAAAGCACCACCGCCACAAGCAGCTCAAAGGGCGTGGCGAAATGCAGCTCGGTCTCCGTCGCGTCCATGGTGCGGGCGAAGTAGTCCAGCACTTGTGTGTAAAGCTCGCTTTTACGCATAGGGATGTGTCGTTTTGTGTGGGGTAGGGGAGAACGGTAAACTTTCGCGGCATTAAGAAAATGATGCGCGGGCGGGCTGTGCCGTCCCGTATTTTCGCCCGTGCAAAGATTTCCTCCCTGTGTGGACGGTGAAAAACTCAGCTTAGGGGAAACGGCTTTGCACGGGAAAGTGGATTATAACAGTTTCGCGAGTGCCTTTCCCGCCGCATATCCCGCCGCAGTGCAGAGCAGTCCGCCCGCCAGCGTGAGAGCCATATAGCAAAACGCGGCGGCGTGCGTCCCGTCGCGCATCAGGCGCAGCGTGTCGGCCGAGAAAGTGGAGAACGTGGTGAAACCGCCGCAGAAGCCCGTGACAAGTAGCAGCGCGGGCGCACCCGCCCCTCGCCGTTCAAGCGTAGCGAGCAACAGTCCGATGAGCAGACACCCTGCCGTGTTGGCTGCCAGTGTGGCGAGCGGGAAAGTCCCCGCCGCGCCCTTAGGCAGACCGAGCGCGAGGGCGTAGCGCAGCATGCTGCCCGCCCCGCCGCCTATGAAGACAAGAAGAAACGCCTGTGCCATGTGCGTGCGCCGTGCCGCGCTTATGCCCTGTCGGCATCCTCACCGCCCTGTAGCTGCGCGAGGCGGCTGATGTACTTGCCGAGGATGTCAAACTCAATGTTCACCACGCTGCCCGGACGTATGGCGTGGAAGTTGGTGTGCTGGTAGGTGTAGGGGATGATGCACACCTTGAATGTATCTGCTGTGGGCTGGCAGACGGTGAGGCTCACGCCGTTTACCGTAACCGAGCCTTTGTCGACGGTGAAGTATCCGCGGCGCACCAGCTCCGCGTCCGTGCCGTGGCGGAAGGTGAACTCGTGGCTGCCGTCGGCGTCGTCAACAGAGACGCACACCGCAGTCTGGTCGACGTGCCCCTGCACTATGTGTCCGTCAAGTCGTCCGTTTATCCGCATCGAGCGCTCCACGTTCACCTCGTCGCCTGGGGCGAGCGAGACGAGGTTTGTGCGCCGCAGCGTCTCCTCCATCGCTGTCACGGTGTAGCGTCCGCCGCCACATTCCACCACCGTCAGGCATACGCCGTTGTGCGCCACGCTTTGGTCAATCGTCAGTTCGCCGGCAAAGGGACACTCCATCGTGAAGTGCTTGTTGGTGCCCTCTTCCCTGACGGCCACCACGCGGGCCGTCGCTTCCACTATTCCTGAAAACATATGTGTAGTCGTGTTATTTCCGTATTTCCGTGAAAGGTGCGTCGCTCCGCCGTGGCAAAGCCCGGCACGCCTGGTTTCCCCTCGCCCTTAGCGCACAAACACTTTCTCCCCCCTTGCGGTCACGAAGACACCGCAGGTGGGGAAAAGCACGCGGCGGCCGTGCAGGTCGTAGTAGGCGGCGGCACGCTCTTCCGCGCTTTGCGTGGCGCCGGTCACGCCCGTGACCTCTCCGCCGCCAAGGTCAAAGTTCAGAGTCTGTGCGGCCTCGCCCGCCGCGCTCTCAATGTTTGCGGCGGGGAGGAAGGCCTTATTGCACGGCACGCTGGTATAAGAGTCCGCCGCCTGCAGGAAAGCCGCTTTTCCGTCCCCGTCGAGCGCGAGGAAGTAATTTTCGCCGCCCGCGAAACCTTCGCGCCGCGCCGTCGCGCCGAGCAGCTTGTTGCCCTCCGTGTCCGCGCTGGCGTCGGAGTCCGCGCGGATGGTCAGCGACACGCTGCCCCCGCCTTCCATCGCGAGAAGAAAGCCCTCGCTGGCCGGCACGACACCCGATATCTCGCCAAGCTTCAGCGTGTGTCCCACCGCCCTCGTGCCCTTGTAGGCTTTCAGTCCCGCCACCTGCGGTATCTCCGCCGCAAACGGGAGGCACACGCTTGCCCAACCCGCCTGTGCCGTTATCGTCACCGGCATTTCCGTCACGCGGACAAGCTGCCAGTAGTTGCCGCCGTCTGCGGACGTGTTGCCCTCATAGTTGCGGGCCTCGTCACTTTCCGCGCCGCCGTAGGCGTTGACGAGATTGCCGTCAACGGCGAGGGCGAACATGGACGTGCCGTCGTTGGCGGTGCCGAACGCGGCGGGAAACTCCACTCCACCGCCTGTCGTGAGCGTGCAGCTACCCGCCGTGCCGGTGTAGGGCGAGGTGAAGACGCCCGTGTAGTCGCCGGCGGTGAGTGGCGCGATGTGGCGGCTCGTGTTGGCGTTTGTTATCATATAGGTGGACGCTGCCGTGCCGGGCTCTATTCTGAACAACTGAGCGGCGGGGTAGTCCGCGCCGTCCGCGCGGCGTATGGCGCAGGCCGCGGCGGGTGTGCCGTCCGTGCCCACCGCCGCCGCCGCCGTGCTGAGGTTGCGCTTGCAGCCGTCTGTGTTGTCCACGGAGCGGATGAGGTAGTAGCCCTTGGTGTCATGGTTGTGCAGCACGGTGGTTCCGTCCGTCTCAAAGGTGCAGTTGGTGCGTGACACCGTTTTGTTTGTGCCCGTGCAGACCTGTCCTTGCCACACTATGCCGTCATATTTCGCGGCGAACTCCGCCGGCTCCTCGATGTTGTCACCCGCCAGTGCCGCCTTGTATTCCGTCTCCTCGCCGTTCTTCACCGCCACGGCCAGAGCCTCCGTCAGTGCGTCGCACGTGTAGCCTTTCACGGCGTAGGCTTTGAAAGAGGCGCAGGAGGCGTTGGACGCGCTGACATTGGCGCCGGGGTAGTAGCCGAGTGCCACGTACGAGCCGTCGTCCGCCTTGTTCTCCCCGTGGAGGTAGTAGGTGTCACCGCCGAAGTTGCGCTGCGCGAGGCGGAAGCCACCGGAAAGGGCCTGCCCCGCACTGCCGTAGCTGTCGCCCGTGAAGACCCCCACGCGGCAGCCGCCCTCTTCGTACAGCGGGGCGGCTTTCTCCATTAGCGAGGCCTTGTCCTTGCGGTTGACGGCGGTAAGGAAAGCGTGCGTGCCGCAGTCGTACAGCACAAGTCCGTGCTTCGTCTTTGTGACATACCATATGTACGCCTCCCCGGTGGGTGCGTCCGTCTCCTCAATGATGCGGAAGACTCCGTCCGCGCCGCCGTCCGCAGTGTGCGTCAGGTAGCCCGTCACGCCGCAGCTTTTGGCCTGCAGCACATAATATCCCTCGGTAAGGTCTTCGTACGCGGTGGCAGTCGCCGCCACCGTCACTTCCTCCGCCCGTGCCGTGCCGCCGCAAAGCGGCAATGCGAGCAGGGCGGGTAGGAGAATTGTTTTCTCTGTTATATTTTTAAGGTGCATAATTATTCCGAGAGTGGTTGCATTGTCCCGCCCGCCCGCCGGCGTGCGTGCTGCGGTTGGCGGGGCTTGTGTGAGTGTGGCTTTACAGTCCGGCGGCGGGCGTTGCCGCCCGTTTGCGCCGCGCCTTTATTTTATCCCCCTGTCGTTGAGCGCATCGGCGTACTTGCGCGCGTTGGCCATGTGCTCGGCGTAGGTGGAGGCGAAGTTGTGCGTGCCGCTGAAGTCCTCCTTGGCGCACATATATATATAGGTGTGCTTTTGGTAGCGCAGCACCGCCTCGATGGCAGAGAGCGAGGGGATGCAGATGGGGCCGGGGGGCAGACCCTCGTGCCGGTAGGTGTTGTACGGACTCTCCACGGCGAGGTGCGTGTTGAGTATGCGGCGCAGGGAGAAATCCCGCAGGGCGAATTTCACCGTCGGGTCGGCCTGCAGCTTCATCCCCTGGTGCAGGCGGTTGATGTACATGCCCGCCACGGCCGGGCGCTCGCCCTCGTCGGTGGTTTCCTGCTCGACGATGGAGGCCAGCGTCACTGCCTCGTCAGGCGAAAGTCCCGCCTCGGCGGCCAGACGGCGCCGCTCGGGCGTCCAGAAAGCGGCACGCTCGCGCATCATGCGGCGCACGAGTCCCTCGGGCATGATGTCCCAGTACACCTCGTAGGTGTTTGGCAGGAAGAGGCATGGCGCGGTGGCGGTGTCCACGTCCGCGAGGGCGAGCAGCTCCTCGTCGCGGAAAGCCGCCGACCACATGGTGGAGTCGCCTTTTAGCACCTGCCCGAGCCGCCCGGCAAGGTCGTCCATCGTGTGTACTACGGGAATGACGAGGCGCACGGGGGCCTGCCGGCCGTTGCGCAGGTTGCGCACGAGGCGCAGCGAGCCGATGCCCGGAGCCACTGCGTAGCGACCCTCGCGCACGTGCCCTTTCCCGTACGACAAAAGCGCGGCGCTGATGCGGTAGCCCGCCGTTTGCCGCGGGTTGGCGGTGGCTTCTATCTTGCACAGCACGGAGTCGGGCGTGTCGTCCCCGTCGATGTAAATGTAGGCGGAAGTGTCCATCGCCGAGATTGGGGCGAAGAAAAGCCAGTAGCCCAGTCCGGCGAGTGCGGCGAGCGCGGACGCTGCGGCAAGGCACAGCTTCATGGTCTTTGAAAGCATTGCGGTTATAGGTTTGTTGGCGGCGGGGTACGCCGTTTGGCGCTGCAAAATTATACCATTTTCGCGCCGCCCTGCCCCCTGTTCCGCGCTTTTGTGCAGGCGCGGCGGGCGTGTAAGTGTTTTTTTTCTACTTTTGCACAAAAGTTTCGCCTTTGTGCCGCCAACGGCTGCCGCGAGGCAGGCCGGCCCGGGTGTCGGGGAGCGTGGCGCGGGCGTATTTTTGTATTTGCGTAAGAGAAAAATGAAGGAGTATTCCGACTTTGTGGAGATACTGGCAGAGAGTGTGAAGCGCAACTGGGACAGGGACGCGCTGACCGACTACCAGGGCATCACGCTGCAGTACAAGGATGTGGCGCGGAAGATAGAGAAACTGCACATTCTGTTTGAGAACGCTGGCGTGCAGAAGGGCGACAAGATAGCCCTCTGCGGCCGCAACTGCGCGCACTGGGCGGCCGCTTTCCTGGCCGTGCTGAGCTACGGCGCGGTGGCTGTGCCCATCCTCCACGAATTCAAGGCCGGGCAGGTGCATGACATAGTGCGCCACTCCGGCGCGCGCCTCCTTTTCGCCGGCGACGTGGTGTGGCCCGAGCTGGACCCCGACGAGATGCCCGGGTTGGAGGGCGTGATAAACATACCCGACTACTCCCTGCTGCTCTCGCGCACGGAAAGGCTCACCGAGGCACGCGAGCGGCTCAACGAGTTTTTCGGGAAGAAATTCCCAAAGTATTTCCGCAAGGAGCATGTCGCCTATCCGCACAACCCCGATCCCGACGCCCTCGCGCTCATCAACTACACCAGCGGAACCACCTCAAACTCGAAGGGCGTGCTGGTGCCTTACCGCGCCCTGTGGTCCAACTACGAGTTTGCCGTAGAGGTGCTGGGACACAAGGTGAAGGCGGGCGACAATGTCATCTCCATGCTGCCGCTTGCGCACATGTACGGCATGGCCTTTGAGTTTCTCTTCGAGTTTGTCACCGGCTGCCACGTCTTCTACCTCACGCGCGTGCCTTCGCCTAAGATTGTGCTCAAGGCCTTCGGCGAGGTGAAGCCCAAGATTGTCATTTCCGTGCCGCTCATCATTGAGAAGATTATAAAGAAAAACGTGCTGCCCCGCCTGCAGACACCCAGTATGCGCGTGCTGCTCAAGCTGCCCGTCATCAGCGGCAAGATTCTCGACCGCATACGCGGCAGCCTCGTGTCGGCTTTCGGCGGCGAGTTTTACGAGATAATCATCGGCGGCGCGGCGTTCAACAGCGAGGTGGAGGACCTGCTGCACCGCATCGGCTTCAACTATACCGTGGGCTACGGCGCGACGGAGTGTGCCCCCATCATAGCCTACGAGGACTGGCACGACTTCCGCAAGGGGTCGTGCGGGAAAGCCGCCCCGCGCATGGAGGTGCGCATTGACAGCACCGACCCAGCAAATGTGGCGGGCGAAATACTCACGCGCGGCGCGAACGTGATGCTGGGGTACTACAAAAATCCCGAAGCAACCGCCGCCGCGCTTGACAAGGACGGCTGGTACCACACGGGCGACCTCGGCTTGATGGACACGGAGGGCAACATCTTCATACGCGGGCGCATCAAGAACATGCTGCTCGGCTCTTCGGGGCAGAATATCTACCCGGAGGAGATTGAGGACAAGCTCAACACGCTGCCTTATGTGGCCGAGAGCATCGTGATACAGAAAGACGAGAAGCTCTACGCGCTTATCCACCCCGATTATGACGAGGCGGAGAAAGCCGGACTAGACGAGTCTGGGTTGCGCATGGCGATGGAGCAGAACCGCCGCGACCTCAACGAGATGGTGGCGGCCTACGAGCGCATCTCTGGCTTCCGTATATATAAGGAGGAGTTTGAGAAGACACCCAAGCGCAGTATACGCCGCTTCCTCTACGAAAACGCCGACGTGAAATGACCGTCAGCCGGCGTGCGGTCGGCGCAACGGGGCGGGCGGTGAAAGACTGCCGCCTCGTGGCGGGGGAACACTAACAACAAAAACAGGGAAAGCCTAATGTCACAGCAGGAGACCGCCGGCGGAAGTCTGGTGCTGCGCACCGAGGAACTGGTGAAGAAATACGGCAAGCGCACCGTGGTGAACGGCGTGTCGTTTGACGTGCGGCAGGGCGAGATAGTGGGGCTTCTCGGTCCCAACGGCGCGGGGAAGACCACCTCGTTTTACATGACCACGGGACTCGTCGTCCCCAATGGGGGGCGCGTATTCCTCGGCGACAGCGAGATTACAAAAGACCCTGTCTACAAGCGGGCGCAGAAAGGCATCGGCTACCTTGCGCAGGAGGCGTCGGTCTTCCGCAAGATGAGCGTGGAGGATAACATCGCCTCTGTATTGGAGATGACGGGACGCCCGCGCGACTACCAAAAGGAAAAGCTGGAGAGCCTTATCGCTGAGTTCCGCCTGCAGAAAGTGCGCAAAAACCTCGGCGACCAGTTGTCGGGCGGCGAGCGCCGCCGCACGGAGATAGCGCGTTGCCTTGCCATCGACCCGAAGTTCATCATGCTTGACGAGCCTTTCGCCGGTGTCGACCCCATCGCGGTGGAGGACATACAGTATATTGTCTGGAAACTGAAAGACCGCAACATAGGCATCCTCATCACCGACCACAACGTGGAAGAGACTCTTTGCATCACCGACCGCGCCTACCTGCTTTTTGAGGGGCGCATCCTCTTTCAGGGCACGCCCGAGGAGCTTGCCGCCAACCAGGTGGTGCGCGACAAATATCTTACCAACAGCTTCAAACTGCGCAAAAAGGATTTCCAGTTGCTGGGACGCCAGCGCGAACAGGCGTGACGCAGCGCACCGGCACGCATAATTCACACGCATATGCACAAGGGGCGGTGGCCGGCACGCGGCTGCCGCCCCTTTCACTTGTGCGTCACACCCCTTTTAACCCATCACACACACTATGAGACGGATACCCTTGGAGGATTTTTTCCGCAACTCGGAAAGCTCCGCTTACCAGCTGTCACTGGACGGCAAGAGTATCGCGTGGCTCGCCCCCTGGCACGACCGGATGAACGTTTTCGTCAAGCCGGTAGGGCAGGGCGCGGGCTTGTCCGGCGGCATGCCACGGCGAGAAAACGCATTTCCCGACGGGAAAAACGTTTTCGTCAAGCCGGTAGGGCAGGGCGCGGACTTGTCCGGCGGTGTTTTGCAAAGAGAAAACAACGGGGCAGGCGCGGTAGCTGCCCCGCTCCGCCTCACCGACGAGACCGCACGCAGCGTGGCGGGCTATATGTGGGCGGACAACGACCGCATCCTTTATATGAAAGACACTGCCGGTGATGAGAACTACCAACTTTACGGTGTGCGGGCTGACGGCACGGACCGCCGTGCTTACACGGCATTCCTCGGCGTGCGCACCACGCTGATAGACGAGCTGGAAGAGCAGGACGGCTTCGTGATGGTGGGACTTAACCGCCGCAACCCTGAGGTGTTCGACCCCTACCGTCTTGACCTTGCGACGGGCGAGCTGACGCTCCTCGCCGAGAACCCCGGCAACTGGCAGGGCTGGATGACCGACCATGAAGGACGGCTGCGTGCCGTCACAGCCATTGTCGATGGGGTGAACACGCAAATTCTCTACCGCGAGACCGAGGAGCAGGACTTCCGCCCCGTACTCACGACAAACTTCCGTGAGACGGTGAGCTTTATGGAGTTCGCCCCGGACAACCGCACGGTGTATGCCGCCACTAACCTGCGGCGCGACAAAACCGCTCTCGTGCTGATGAATCCCGCCACGTGCGAGGAGATAGAGGAGCTCTACGCCAACGACAAGTACGACATTTCCAGCATTACTTACTCGCGCCGCCGCAGAAAGTTGCTTTCCGTTTACTGCACGGGGCACAAAGAGCCTGTGCGCCACTTCTTTGACGAGCAGCAGCGGCTTTTCCGCGAACGGCTGCAGGCGCACTTTCCGGGGCGGCGCGTGGGCGTGGCGGACTGTGACAAGGCGGAGGAGCATTACCTTGTGTATGTGGGTGGCGACCGCACGCGCGGAAGCTACTATTACTATGACGCGGAAAAGGACGAGGTTTCGCACCTTGCCGACCTCGCCCCTTGGATTGACGAGGCTGAGATGGCGGAGATGCACGCCGTGACATATGTGACGCGCGACGGACTCACCATTGAGGCTTACCTCTCGCTGCCCGGCGGACTCACCTCCGCGACGGCAAAGGGACTTCCCGTGGTGGTCAATCCGCACGGAGGCCCTTGGGCACGCGACTACTGGGGCTACTCCGCCGAGGTGCAGTTTCTGTGCAATCGTGGCTATGCTGTATTGCAGATGAACTTCCGCGGCTCGACGGGATACGGCCGTGCTTTCCTCGAAGCCAGCTACAAGCAGTGGGGGCTGAAGATGCAGGACGACATCACCGACGGCGTGCGGTGGCTTGTCGCGAGCGGTATCGCCGACCCGCGCCGAGTCGCCATCTACGGGGGAAGCTACGGCGGTTACGCCGCGCTCGCTGGCGTGGCTTTCACACCCGAGCTTTACTGCTGCGCCGTCGACTACGTGGGTGTTTCCAACCTCTTCACTTTCATGAATACCATACCGCCCTACTGGCGGCCGCTGCTGGAGATGATGCACGAGCAGGTGGGCGACCCCGAGGCCGACAACGAACAGCTGCGGGCTACTTCGCCGGTGTTCCACGCCGACCGCATCACGGCTCCCCTCTTCATCGCGCAGGGTGCCAACGACCCCCGCGTCAACAAAGACGAGAGCGACCAAATGGTGGACGCTCTGCGCCAGCGCGGCGTGGAGGTGGAGTATATGGTTAAGGACAACGAGGGGCATGGCTTCGCCAACCAGGAAAACCGTTTCGACTTCTACCGCACTATGGAGCGTTTCCTTGAAAAACATATGCCGGCGGATGAAAATTAGGGGCGGGTAAGCTTCCGTGCGCTTTATTTGTCATACATTTGCAAGACTTTAAGGATTTGTGTCATTTTGGCGGCTGATGGATATAGCCGTAGGCGTAAAGCGAAGCCGGACACAAAGATGAACACTAAGTGATGCCGCCGCGTCATGCGGTCACACACAGACTTTATTTATGGAAAACGAAGTACAGAGCAAGTCGTTTCAGGCGGAGGATGAGGGCTTCAAGCTGGAGAACCTCATACCCGTGCTGCTTTCCAACTGGTATTGGATAGTCATCACCGTGGCTCTTTCCCTCGCAGTCGCCGTGGTGTCGATACTGCGCACCACGCCCACCTACAAGCGCAGCATGTCGCTGCTCATCAAGACGGACGAGAAGATGGGCGGCAACGCCTCCTCCATCGCGAAAGACTTTTCCGACCTTGGCCTTATCGCCTCAAACACCAACATCAACAACGAGATTCTCACTATCTCGGCGCCCGTGCTGATGTGCGAGGCGGCGGGCAGGCTCAACCTTGACGTTTCTCTCCGGGTGAAAAACGGGCTGCACAGTGTGCCCCTCTACGATTTCTCCCCTGTCAAGGTGCTTTTCCCGAAAGCCGACGCGGAGCAGTACTTCAAGTTCAAGATGAAACTTAACGCCAACCAGACGGCGGAGATTTCCGACTTTGAGAACGCTGACGGCGAAGTGCCGGGCAAGGTGTGTGTGCGTATGGGCACGCTGGCCAAGACTCCCGTCGGCGTGGTGGCAGTGCAGCCTACGCAGTATTGGAAAGACTACTACACCGACGAGGAGGTGACCGTGACGAAACTCCCCCTCAGTGCCGTGGGCAACGCTTACGCCGCCGCCTTGGGCGTGACGCTCTCCGACAAGGAGAGCACCGTGCTTGACCTCTCGCTCGTTGACGAGAGTCCGAAGCGGGCGAGCGACCTGCTCGTCACCCTCGTGGAAGTGTACAACGACCGTTGGGTGAAAGACAAGAACCGCGTGGCGGAAAGCACCTTTGAGTTTATCACCGAGCGGCTTAACACCATTTCCAAGGAGCTGGGTGACGTGGATCAGAAGATTTCCGACTACAAGAGCAGCACGCTGATGCCGAACATAGAGGCTGCGTCGGACATATACCTCAGCGAAAGCCAGAAAAACAACGAGCGCCTCCTCACCCTCAGCAACCAGATGGGCGTGGCGCGGTACATACGCGACTACCTCAAAGGCGACACCAAGCAAGGGCAGTACCTTCCCTCCAACTCGGGCATCGGAAGTACCGGCATAGAGCAGATGATTTCCGCTTACAACCAAGCCATCAGCGCCCGCAACGACGTACTGGCAAACAGCAGCGAAAACGCTCCGCTTGTGCAAAAACTCAATGCCGACCTCGCACTGCAAAAGTCCGCCATCATCCATTCGCTTGACAACTTCATAGCCCAGATAGAGACGCAGGTGCGCTCGTGGGAGGGTACGGAAGCCGCCACCAACAGCAAGCTGGCCGACGCGCCGAAGCAGGTGCGACAGCTCACCTCCGTAGGTCGGCAGCAGAAAGTGAAGGAGGCTCTCTACATCTACCTTTTGCAGAAGCGTGAGGAGAACGAACTCTCCAAAAGTTACACGGCGTGGAACACCCGCATCATACAGCCGCCCATCGGCAGCGCGTCCCCCACGGCCCCGCGCAAGGGCATGATACTCCTTACGGCTTTCGCCATAGGTCTGGCTCTCCCCATCGGCTTGCTTGTGGCACGCGAGACGCTCAACCACACCGTGCGCGGCCGCGGCGACCTTGAGGGTATGAGCATACCGCTCATCGGCGAGATACCCGCCATGCTGCAGCGCAAGCACTGGTGGCAGCCGAAGAAGCGCAGCGTGGTGCGTCAGGTGTACATCAAGGAAAACTGCCGCGATGTCATCAACGAGTCATTCCGCATCCTCCGCACCAAGCTCGACTACTTTATCGGCGCAAGCGGGGTGGCAGGAAGCAAGGTCATTATGCTTACCTCGTTCAACCCCAACAGTGGCAAGTCTTTCCTTTCCATCAACCTCGTCAAGGCGCTTTCCCTGAAAGGCAAGCGTGTGCTGCTGATAGATTTTGACCTGCGCCACTGCTCCGCGTCCTCCGTCATAGGCAAGCCGTCGCACGGACTGACGGACTACCTCACGGGGGTTAACGCCAACCTCGGACAACTGATACGCCACGGGGCTATTGGCGAAAAGGCTGATGTGCTTCCGGTTGGCGTGATACCGCCCAACCCCACTGAGGTGCTTCTGCTTGACAGCGTGAAACTGCTCTTTGAGGAGGCGCGGAAAGAGTATGACTACATCATACTTGACTGCCCACCAATCGACCTCGTGGCCGACACCAACATCATAAAGCCTTTTGCCGACATTTCCATCTTCGTGGTGCGCGTGGGACTTATGGACCGCCGCCTACTAAAGGAAGTGGACAAACTTTACGAGGGCAAGCAGTACAACCATATGGCACTCTTGCTCAACGGCACGGAGTATGTCAGCAGCCGTTACAGCAACTACCGCTACGGCTATGGCTACTCTTACGGCTACAGCTACGGATACCACTACACCGAGAACAACTGACGCCGAGCGGAAAGGCACGCAGCGGCACACACATATCACGCCCCGGGACGACAGAGTTTCGTCCCGGGGCTTTTTGCGCGTACACGTGTGGTGGAAGGTTCGTTATTGTTTCCGCGTGTATCGTTGTTTCCTCATTCTTTCCCGTTCGCTTTTGTGCGTAAGTTGCGCGTTGTGCCGCTTCCGTCGCGTAAAGTGGTGCGGGCGGTAGTTGGCTGCCCTCTGTACTGCGCCCCTACTTGCCAAATCCCAATGTTTTTCGTAATATTGCAAACGGGCGGCAAGCGCAGAAATTGGTTGCACCTTGCCGCGCTTAGGGACACGAAACCACAATTCTACCGAGATGGACAGCCTGAAAGACGGATACGCCGTGCGAAAGTTTGCCGGCGAAACCAAACGCTACTGCCAGACACTTGACCTGCGAGCCCATTCCGAGCTTGTGGCCGAGTACCGCCGCCTCCACTCCCGTGAGGGCGTGTGGCCAGAGATATTGCAGGGCATACGCGACAGCGGGGTGCTGGAAATGGAGATATACCTGCGTGGCACACGCCTCTTTATGGTGGTGGAGCTTCCGGCGGAGGCGGACTGGGACAGCGTGATGGAGTGCATGGCACGGCAGCCGCGCCAGAAGGAGTGGGAAGCCCTTACGGCGAAATACCAGGAGGCGCAGGCCGAAGCCAAGTCCGACGAGAAATGGAGGCTGATGGAACGCATCTTCCACCTGTACTGATTTAAGGGCACCCCGCTTTCGGCTTGTGAGTTTCCGCTAAACCGTGCGCGTAAGGCCAAAATTACACAGGCTTTGTTGCGGTTCGCAAACGTGCTTCCCGCAGAAAGGGAAGGGACATCCGTCAAACAAGATTCTGCTTTCCCGAAGCGTTTGTTTCCGCTGTGTGTGTTCTTGCTTCAGCATGGTGCGGGTCAACACTTGTTCTTGCTCGTCCAGACCAGCGGTAAATACCTTTTACGAAATCAAAACGCGGTGCTTACAGACTGGCATCGGTGGTTCCCGTTCCCCTTCCATTCTCCCTTACTGCGCGTGAGTGATTACCTGATTTTGTGCGGAAAGAAAATGAAAAACCAAAAGACAAAGATATGAAGATAACGACCCTTTCAAGAAGATTTGCCGCCGCGCTGGCTTTCTGCCTCGTGTGCGGCGCGGCGTGGGCGGATGTCAACCCCAAGCCTTTCGTTGTGCCCGAGGTGAAGACATGGCAGGGCGCGGAGGGGACGACGCGGCTCTCCGGGCGCGTCATAGCCAAGGACTCCAAACTCGCCGCAGTGGCCGAGTCACTCGCCGGCGATTACGGCGAGATGTTCGGCACGCGGCTCACCATCGCCACGGGCAAGCCCCAGCCCGGTGACATTGTCCTCATCCTCGGCGGTGACAAGAAACTCGGCGCGGAGGGCTACACGCTCAGCGTCGGTACGACGGTTGAGATTGCCGCCCCCGCCCGGAAAGGCGCCTTCTGGGGTACGCGCACCCTCCTGCAGATTGCCGAGCAGCACGAGGGCAAGACGCTTCCCGCAGGGAAGATAACCGACACTCCCGAGTATGCCCTGCGCGGACTGATGATAGACTGCGGGCGCAAGTACATCCCCATCTCTTACCTGCGCAACCTTGCCAAGGTGATGGCGTACTACAAGATGAACCTCATGCAGGTACACCTCAACGACAACGGCTTCAAACAGTATTTCGGTGACGACTGGGCCAAGACCCCTGCGGCGTGGCGCCTGGAGTGCGAGACCTTCCCCGGACTCACCGCCAAGGACGGGTCGTACACCAAGAAAGAGTTCATTGATTTCCAGAAACTCGCCGAGGCCAACTTCGTCGAGGTGCTGCCCGAGATAGACGCGCCCGCCCACTCGCTGGCCTTCACCCACTACAAGCCCGAAATTGGCAGCAAGGACTACGGCATGGACCACCTCGACCTCTTCAACCCCGCCACCTACACCTTTATGGATGCGCTTTGGAAGGAGTACATCGGCGGCAAGGAGCCCGTCTTCCGCGGTCCGCGCGTGCATATCGGCACTGACGAGTACTCCAACGCCAAGAAAGACGTCGTCGAGAAGTTCCGCGCCTTTACCGACCATTACATCAAGTACGTGGAGGGCTACGGAAAGAAAGCCGTGGTGTGGGGCGCACTCACCCACGCCGCCGGCTCCACCCCCGTCAAGTCAAAGGATGTGCTGATGGACATATGGTACAACGGCTACGCCGACCCCGTAGAGATGCGCAAGCAGGGCTACAAACTGGTGTGCATACCCGACGGACTGACCTACATAGTGCCGGCCGCCGGCTACTATTACGACTACCTCAACTGCCAGTACCTCTACGAGCACTGGACGCCCGCCACCATCGGCAACAAGCAGTTCCCCGAAAACGACCCCGCCATTGAGGGGGGTATGTTTGCCGTGTGGAACGACCATGCCGGCAACGGCATCTCCACGAAAGATGTACACCACCGCCTCTTCCCCGCCTTGCAGACCATCTCCGCCAAGTCGTGGACGGGCAAGAAGGTGACGCTTGCGTACAAGGACTTTGACGCGCAGCGAGCGCAGCTCAGCGAGGCTCCCGGTGTCAACGAGCTGGCACGCCACGGCAAGCCCGGCACCACTGCGCTCTCCGTGGAAACCGTCGTGCCCGGCAGCAAGCAGAAGATTTCAGAGATTGGCTACAACTACGCAGTGTCTTTCCATGTGGATGGCGTGTCCGAGGCAAAGGGAGCGGTTCTCTTCCGTTCGCCCAACGCAGTCTTCTACCTTTCCGACCCCAAGGAGGGCAAGCTCGGCTTCGAGCGCGACGGCTACCTCAACACTTTCAACTATCGCATAGAGCAGGGCAAGTCCGCCACACTCACCATTGAGGGTGACAACCGCGAAACGCGCCTTTACGTTGACGGCGAACTCAAAGAGAAGCTCTCTCCCAAGACGCTCTACGTGATGCGTGCAAAAGATCTTGCGCACAATCAGACTCCGGGTTCAAAGGGTACGGAACCTGAGGTCTATGCCCCCACCGACCAGATATATTACCAGCGCACGCTTGTATTCCCGCTTGAAAAGGTGGGCAACTTCAGGAGCCGTGTGACGAAGCTGGAGGTGAAAGTCGCAGAGTGACACCCTAATTGGGGTTGGGGCAAATCGTCTAAGATATCCCCGGTAGTATAATCCGCCAAGGACGCGAGGCCGTGTCCTTGGCGGATTTTTCCGTACCCCGTGTCCTGTGGCGGGCTTGCGTTTGTGTAGTGAGAGGGGCGGGATGCTGCTGTGTGTATCGTACGGGGAAGTGCAATTCTGTGGCTGAACGTTTCCCGTATTGTTCTCCGTTTATTGGCGTTCTGTCTTTACCCGTAACAGTATCCCCCTTGCACGTAGTGTGAAAGCACTGACGGGCAGGGGCGGATTTCTTTCGCGGCGGTGCGGCGTTCCCTTTTTGTTATGCCACTTTTGTCGGATTGTCTTTGCGTTGTGTCCTATCCTCCGCAAGGCAAAAAATAGCGTGCGGACTACGCACGCTATGCTTTAAGGCACATATCGCTTGATGGCTTTGCAAATCAAATGGATATGCGGTAGGCGGAGTATAAAATGTTTACAACGCGCCTAATGCCGTTTACGCCGGAAGCGTCAATAAACCTCCACGTACGAGGCAAGCCGTTTGGCTTTGTCGCGCAGTTTGTCAAGGTCGTCGCCCGGCTCACCGCTGCACACCACCACACCCATGCGGCGGTTAACCCTTGTGGTGGGTTTGCCGAAGATGCGCAGGTCGGCGTCCTCCTCGCAGGTGCGCTCCAGTCCCCGGTAGCGGGGCTGTTCCTCGCTGGCGATGGGGGAGAGGATGACCGCGCTGGCGCCTATGCGCAGCTGCTTGATGCAGGGTATGGGCAGTCCGAGTACCGCGCGGAGGTGCAGCTCAAACTCGTTGAAATTCTGCGTGCCCGCAAGCGTCACCATACCCGTGTCGTGCGGGCGCGGCGAGAGTTCGGAGAAATACACCCCGTCCTTGTGGCTGAGGAAAAACTCCACTCCCCACAGACCGGCACCCGTAAGTGCGTGCGTCACCTTGTCCGCCATGCGCTGCGCCTCGGCGAGATGCTCGGGCGCGATGTGCGCCGGCTGGAAGCTCTCGCGGTAGTCGCCGCCTTTCTGCACATGGCCAATGGGCGGACAGAAGAGGGTGGGGCCGTCTTTCTGCGTGAGGGTGAGCAGCGTTATCTCGCTGTCGAAGTGGATAAACTCCTCAATTATCACCTCGTGCAAGTCGCCCCGGCTGCCACCCATGGCATACTCCCACGCGTGCTGCAAGTCCGCCTCGCACTTCACGAGGCTTTGTCCCTTGCCCGATGACGACATCAGCGGCTTCACCACGCACGGGAAACCTATTTTGGCGGCGTGGGCGCAGAGTTCGTCAAAGGTTGTGGCGTAGAAATAGCGGGCAGTCTTCAGTCCCAGCTCTTTAGCGGCAAGGTCGCGTATCGCCTTGCGGTTCATGGTGTAGTTTACCGCTTTTGCCGAGGGGGTAACCTGTATGCCCTCGCCCTCAAAGTCGTAGAGACGCTCGGTGCGTATGGCTTCAATTTCCGGCACAATGATGTCCGGGCGGTGCTTGCGCACGGCGGTGGTGAGCGCGTCGCCGTCGAGCATGGAGAAAACCTCGCACTCGTCCGCCACCTGCATGGCCGGCGCGCCGGGGTAGGAGTCACACGCAATGACATGCTGTCCGAGGCGTTGCGCCGCGATGGTGAATTCCTTACCTAGCTCGCCCGAGCCCAAAAGCAGTATCTTCTTCATTTTTAATTGGTTTTAGTCAGCTGTCGTGGCGGTGCTGAGGTTACGTATTCGTTGTTTACCCCTCCTCCTGCCGCTCGGCCTTTGACGGTTGCGGAGTGCGGGAAACTCCCCCTCCCCCGCTTATCCGCAAAGTTACGCTTTTTTCGTTTTTCCGCCGCCCGCTCACTTGGCGTGTTGGGGCTACGGACCGTTGTGGATGTCCGTATTTCTGTGCGGTTGGCGAAAAAAATATTTTGGCAGAGCGGCACGCGGATAATCATATTTGTGTTGTGTCCGCTCCTCTTTGTCTTATAGCGGAATGCAGGCACCGTGTGGTAAGGAATGTTTACGCCACGCTGCCGCTTATCCGTGCGGAACATGGGCTTGCAGCCCTGTTTCCGTGAGGTTTGTGAAGACAGGCAAGCCCCGTCTTCCCTTTCGGCCGTTACGGCGTGGGGAGGACGGGGCGTTCTCTTCATTTTGGGTTGCTCAGCACATAGCCTGGCGGGCTGCAAATTGTGCCGCAAGCTGTCGCGCTGTCATTTCGTCACAAGAAGTGGGGGAGTAGAGGCGGGCGAAGAGTCGCAGGAAGCGCAGACTGCTTTCGCTCGGCCTTTCGCCCTGAGGGGTAGAATGTTGCATAGGCATTGGGGATGCGTGGGTGATACGGGCGTTATGTCGTCCTACATACATACTAACGCGCTTCCGGCTGTTATATTATTTCTTTGACGTGATATTAATTACGCTCCCACCGCCCGTCGCGATAAATGGCTGCGCTGGTGCAAGTGAAAAAGCATTCCTTTCTTCATCCAAAGACATGGTTTTCGTGTCTATCCCATCCCGTACGCGCAAAAATCCAAATGTAAGCAAAACGCCCGAAAAACTGACAGAATGACAAAACGCCCCGCCGCGGGAAAAGCGCAACTTTTAGGAAAGTTTAACGGCATCGGCGGCCTGTAGCGGCCCGGTGCACCCTTTTTGAAGCCGAGCCTGCACTTCGGTGACAAGATACCGCGGTACTTTGAAGGCCAAGCCGCACTTC
>CAVGTC010000010.1:0-31003 GCA_963632255.1 Lachnospiraceae bacterium
ATAAAGCTCGTCATGCGCGCCGAGGGGCTCACCTTCCCCGACGCCGTGCGCCGCCTTGCGGGCGAGTGCGGTGTGCGCGTGGAAGAAGAGGAAGAGGACCCCGAAAGGGCGCGGCTGCGCTTGCGTGCCGACGCTTTGCGGGGGCTTAACGCGCGGGTGGCCGAATATTACCGCGCCGCGCTGTACGCCGGCACGCCGGAAAGCCGCGCCGCCCTCTCTTACGCCGAAAGCCGCTGGGGCGCGGACTACGTGAAAGACGCGGGCATCGGCTTTGCGGGCAAGGCGTGGGACGGGCTGCTGAAATGGGCGCGGGCTAAGGGCGAAAGCATAGACAGCCTTTGCGAGCTGGGACTCCTCCGCCGCAACGAGGAGAAAGGGCGCATTTACGACTTTTTCCGCGAACGGCTGGTTATCCCTATACGCACGCGGCGCGGCGAGGTGACGGGCTTCACGTGCCGCGACCTTTCCGGGCGCACCGACGCGCCGAAGTACATGAACAGCGCCGAAAGCCCGGTATATCACAAGGGCGCGGTGCTTTTCGGCATGGACATAGCGGCGCGGGCGGCGGCAAAGGCGGGCAAAATATATATCGTCGAGGGCGCGGCGGACGCCATGAAAATGCACGCCGCCGGCATACCCAACACGGCCGCGCCGTGCGGCGGCGCCTTGACCCCCGGACAGCTCGCCGCCATAAAGCGCGTATGCGGCGCGGTGTGCTTCATCAACGACGCCGACCCCGTGCCGGAGGGCAAACCGTACGGCGCGGGCGTGGGGTACGTCATCAAGCACGGCGCGGACGCTTTGGCGGCGGGGCTTGACGTGACCGTAAAGGAGCTGCCGTGCAAAGAGGGCAACGAAAAACAGGACCCCGGCGAATACTTCACCGACTCGGCGAAGCTTAACGACCTGGCCGAAGAAGATTTTATCCTCTGGGGCGCGCGCAAGGTGGTGCGCCCGGAGCTGCCGCCCGCCGAACAGGCGGCGGCCTTGCGCGTCGTGGCGGGCTGGGCCGCCCTGCTTTCCGACGACATGCGGGTGGAGCTGTTGCTCGACAGCCTCAAACGCGTAAAGGCGGGAAAGGAAATGTGGCGCAACGCCATAAACAAGGCCAAATGGGCGAAAGAAAGGGCGGCGCGCGCCGATAAGCCCGAAATAGACCTCCGCCAGTACGGCTTCATTCTTGACGCGGGCTGCTACATAGGGCAGACCGACAAGGGCGGGGAAAGCCAGTGGAGCAACTTCGAGCTGAAGCCCGTTTTCCACGTAAAGGACACCGACAGCCCAAAGCGCATCTTCCATATAAAAAACAACCGGGGCGCGTCGGATATCGTCGAGATAGGCATGGAGGACCTTTGCTCCGTGGCCAAGTTCAGGCAGAAGATAGAGGGACTGGGCAACTATATCTGGCTGGCGGGCGACCGCGAGCTGACGCGCCTGAAAAGCTATCTGTACGAAAACACCGACACGGCCGTGCAGGTGCGCCAGATGGGGTGGAACGCCGCCGGCTTTTACGCTTTCGGCAACGGCGTCTACATAGACGGCGCTTTCTGCAAGGCGGACGACTTCGGCGTCTGCCGCACGGACGGCGGGAAAAACTGGTATATCCCCGCCGCCTCAAAGCTGTACAAGGACGACCGCAAGAAGTACGAACGCGAACGGAACTTCGTGCACGCCCCCGCCCAACAGGTGGACATGCGCCAATATCTTGCCGACTTCGTGGCCGTGCACGGGCAAAACGGCATGGTCGGCCTCGCCTACTGGCTTTGCTCGCTCTTCCGTGACGTGGTTGCGGACAGCACCCGGTCATTCCCCCTCCTCAACCTTTTCGGGCCGAAAGGCTCGGGCAAGTCGGAACTGGGCACAGCCCTTATGGCCTTTTTCCGCCCGGACAACAAAGCGCCCAACCTGCGCAACTCAACCGCCACCGCGCTGAATGACGACGTCGCGTTTGCCGCCGACGCGCTGGTGCACCTTGACGAGTATAAAAACGACATACGCCCCGACAAGCTGGAATTCCTGAAAGGCCTTTACGACGGAGTGGGGCGCGTGAAGATGGGCGGCGCGGCTTTCGGCGACCGCATCATGACAAGCGTAAAAAGCGGCGTGATAGTAAGCGGGCAGGAAATGCCGACCGCCGACCCCGCGCTTTTTTCCCGCTGCATCTTCCTGAAATTCTCCCGCGCCGAGTTCACCACAGAAGAGCGCCGCCGCTTTGCGGCCTTGCGCGAGGTGCAACGGTACGGGCTTTCGCCTATGGTGCTGCGTGTGCTTTCGCAGCGCCCCTACTTCGTGGCCAACTGGGCGGCGGCCTACCAGGCGGCGCAAGAGGACCTCAACCGCGCCACCGACTACGACACGCTTGACACGCGCATGATGGAAAACTGGGCAAAGCCCCTGGCCGCCGTGCGCGTCCTGCGCGAAAGCCTGCCCTTGCCTTTCACTTACGACGAGCTGCTAAGCCTTGCCGCCGAGGGCGTGCGCACGCAGTGCGACATAATACAGACGGGCAACGAGCTGGCGCAGTTCTGGGCGGCTTTGGCTTACCTCCAGGCACAGGGCGAAATATTTGAGGAAGCTGACTACCGCATCGAAAGCCGCACCACGCTGCCCGCCACAAAGGGCGGCGCGGGGTACAGGTGGGAAAGGCCGCGCCGCGTGATATTCATCAACAAATCGCGCGTTTTCGCCCTCTACCAACGCGCCGCCGCCCTTACGGGCAAAACGGCACTGCCCGAGGACAGCCTGAAAATTTACCTCACCAACGCCGACTATTTCTGCGGCGAGGGGTACAGCACACGCTTCAAGCAGATAGTGAAAGGCGTGAAAGTCACCTACACCGACGAGCGGAACCGAGTGAGGGACAAAGAACAGGTACTGCGCGCCATGTGCTTCGACTATGACGCGGTGTGCGCGAAGTACGGCATCGACCTGGGCGGCGTTTCGCCCGCGCAAGCGCCTGAGGTAAAGCCCGCCGAGCTGCCTTTCTGACATTCACCCCCGACATTTCAAAACCTTACAGACATGATAGTGGAACTCACAACAAAGCCCTGCGGCGGGCGTTCGCCGCTTTACGTTTCGGCCGCCGTGTCCGAGTGCGCCAACGGCCGCTGGCTGGTGCTCGCGGCTTATCATTCGCCCGCAGTGAGCCGGCAACAGATAGTCGCCGCGCTTTTCCCCGTGTGCGGCTTCGACACACGCGAAACCGCCCAACGCTTCGCCGCCCTTATCTGGGGGCGCAAGATAGGCAAAGGCGTGGCGCGCGTCATCTCAAACGCCTACCGCTCGGCATACGGTGTCTACCTCACCAACGCCGAGCACGCCGCACTCGTCAAAGGCGGCAACAACAAAGACAACAACGACAAATGAAACCGACAAAACCTGCAACCGACATGAATACAACAAACAACAACAGCAACCGCAACAACAGCACGAACAACACTGCCGCCGCCGCCCGCAAGCTTTGCGCCGCCGCCTTTTACCGCTTCATGCGGGCTTTGTTCCTGCCCGTGCGCCTCGCCCTCCGCGTGTGCCGTTTCGCCCGCAAGCGCCCCGCCGAGTTCCGCAAGCTTATGCAGCGCGGCACGGCGTGCGCCGTCACTTTCGGCTTCTGCGTGCTTCTGGCGTGGCTTTTCGGGACGGGACACACCGCACTGGGCTGCGCCCTCTTCCCCCTTTGGCTTTGCCATATCTACTACCTCGCCAACTGGGCGGACTGGCTGGAAGAGGGGAAAACCGACGAAGAACTTGAAGACATATACGGCCCGCGCAAGTAAGCCGCGCCGCCGCCCCCGCGCGCGTCATGCCGCCCAATCCACCACACACACTACCCCGCAAAATCTTTAAGCTGATATGCAGACCACGACCTACTATGTGAACAAAATTTTCCTCGCCCCCGCCGTGAACCTACGCGCCGCCCTGCCGCTTTTCAAGGCGGGCTGCGTCTCACTGGGCGAAACAGGCGGCGTGCCGTGGGTGCAGCTGCCCGTCTCCGGGCTTGCCGCGCTTACCGTCGAGGCGGCGCGCACCGACGGCGAGTGGAGGTACTCCACAAAGCTGTCCGCCACGCTCGCCTGGCCCGAAAGGATGCCGGGCGGCACTTTCGTCTTCCTGTGCGAGCTGACCGACGGCACGCGCCGCCTGGTGGGCAACGGGCACCGCCCGCACACCTCGTGGAAGGTGACAAGCCAGCAGCCCGCCTCCGCGCAAAGCCCGTGCGCGTGGACGCTTGCCGCCGAATACGCCGGCGAGCCCCTGCGCGTCTTAGGCTGACCACCACCGACCCGCCCGCCTTATGACAGCAGCCCGCGCCGTTTGTTTCCCGCTTTCCCCCGTCGTGGCGGAGTGGCTGGCCTTCCATTACGGGAAGCCCGCCATTTTTCCGCCGCGCTCGTGGGAAAACGCGCTTCTGTGCCGCTACGCATGCCGCCGCGCCACCGCCTGCAACGGTGTGCCGCCGCTGGTGAGCGTGGCGGCCGTGCGCCCCCTTATGCCGGGGCGGCCCGCCGCAAAGTGGCGGGGGCTTACCCGCGCGGGGCAGAGGGCTTTGCGCGAAGCTGTCGAGGCGGCTTTCGTCGTCGACCTCTATAATGCCGTGTTCCCCGCCATACGCGCGGGGCGCGGCATTAACGCCGCAGTGTGGGAGTACTGCCGCCGCAACGCCATCTCCGCCGCACACGTCGAGGCGGTGCGCATGCGCCTTTACCGCCGCCGCAAGGAGGCGCAGAAGCACGGAGTGAGCGAGGGGGCTTTCCGGGGCGCGTACAAGGGGGCGCGGGGGAAGAGCAAGCGGACGGCGGGGGAGGGGGGAAACCAAAAGAGCCCGCAATAAAAAAAACATTACACGCCATGATGCATTATGCCGAATTCGCCACACGTTACGGCACGGTGTCCGTAACGTACAGGACGGACGACACACACGCCGCCGGCTCGCACAAGGTGCGCAGCCCGCGCGGGATAGCCGCCGCCGTCTCCTCCATACGCGCCGCCGCCCCCGCCTGGGCGTCGTGCGCACGCCGCACGGAGAAAAGCATGCGCCGGGAGTGGGAGGCGCACAACTTGCTATACCGCCTGCACGTGGCACGCAAGCGCACAGCCTCCGCCGATTTCGAGCCGCACACCGGGCGGGCGCTCGCCGCGTGCTATTTCTGCCTGTCCGCGCTTTACCGCGCGGCCTGGCGCGTAATCTGAAACATTCACCCGCACGGTATGCCGGAGAGAGTTTACTTCAACAAAATGCAGCGCGACTGCCTCCGAGTGGGGGCAAACGTGTCCGTGGTTGTGGCGGGGCGCGGGACGGGCAAAGGCCTGCTACACGCCGCCGTCACCTTGCGCAACTTCCAAGCCATGCCGAGAAGCACCACGGCTTTCGTCGCGCCCGCCATACGCCGCGCCCTCACCAACACGCTGCCCTCCATGTTCGCGCACTGGGAAAACTGGGGATACCGGCGCGGCGTGCACTACGTGGTGGGGGTAAAGCCGCCACGCTCCCTGGGCTGGGAACGCCCGCTCTACGAGCCCGACTGCTGGGACAACTTCGTCACATTCTACAACGGAGCCTGCGGGCAGATTATCTCACAGGACCGCAAAGGCACAAGCAACTCTAAAAGCTTCGACTTCATCGACGTGGACGAGGCGAAGTTTGTCGACTTCCAACAGCTGAAAGAAGAGACTATCCAGGCAAACCGGGGGCAGCAAAGGGAATTCGGGCACCTGCCTTTCCACCACGGCATGCTTATAACCTCCGACATGCCCGTGACGCGCAAGGGCTCCTGGTTCCTCAATTACGAGAAACAGCAGGACCCCGAAGTGATACGCACTATACTGGCGCTCGCCGGCGAGGTGCAGCGGCTGCCGCCCGCCGACAAGGAAAGGGCGCGGAAAGAGAAACTGCTCGCCGCCCTGCGCCGCCATGCAACCTTTTACGGCGTGTATTCGTCGCTCACAAATATCGCCGTCCTCGGTGAGGACTTCATTCGCCGCCAGAAGCGCGACCTGCCCCCGCTGGTGTTCCAGACCTCCATTCTATGCATACCGCCCGCCGGCGCGGCGGAGGGCTTCTACTCGTCGCTCACAGCCCGCCACAAGTACCGCGCCACCGACTTCGCCAAGCTGCCCGCACTGGGGGACACCGGCACAAAGCCCGTACGCACGGGCTGCGAGCTTGACGCGGACATCATACAGGGCGAGCCTATATGCATAGCCTTTGACTGGAACATGAAAATCAACTGGCTCGTCGCGGGGCAGGTGGACCGCGCGCGGGGGCGGCTCAACGTGATAAAGTCCTTCTGGGTGAAGAATGGGCGCATGGTGCCCGAGCTCGTCAAGGACTTCGACACCTACTACATGAAACTCGCCCGCCGCGAGGTGGTGTTCTACTACGACAGCACCGCGCGGGGCAGCAACTACGCCGTGGGCGGCGAGGACTTCCACACCACCGTGACGCACAACCTGCGCGCGCTGGGCTGGCTGGTGCGCGAGGTGTACATCGGCAAACCTATGTTCCACCTCGAGAAGCACCTGCTTATCAACCGCAGCCTCGACGGGCAGACGCAGCTTTGCCCGTACTTCAACGAGGACAACAACGCCGACCTCCTGCTCTCCATCGAAAGCGCGGGCATTTACAACGGGCGAAAGGACAAGCGCGGCGAAAAGCTCGCCGAGACCGAGGAGGACAAGCTCGAGGGGCGCACCGACGGCAGCGACGCTTTCGACACGCTCCTGATAGGCTGCCTGCGTTTCCCCGCACGCCGCGCCGCAGTGCCCTACTTCTCCGACTTCGCATGACCGCACAACACCAGGATATCATGGAAACAGACAACAACAGACAAAAAGCCCCCGGCGAGGGCGGGGGCAAGTCCGCCATCCTCACGCCGTACGGCGCGGTGCATTACAGCGCGGGGCGCACGAGAGAGGAAAGGTTTAACGACTATGAGGGCTTCCTCCGCAAGTTTGCCGAGCGCGGAAAGGACGCGCCGCTCACCACCGACGAGTGCCTCACCCCGCCGCGCGTATACGCCGCCGTGGTGGAATGGGTGGCCGCGCGCGTCCCGCTCGACGGCCGCCGCATCGTGCGCCCCTTTTACCCCGGCGGCGACTATGAAAATTACCCCTACCTGGAGGGCGACGTGGTGATAGACAACCCGCCCTTCTCCATACTTTCCCGCATACGCGCCCACTACCAGCGGCGCGGCGTGCGCTATTTCCTTTTCGCCCCCGGCCTCACCGTCATGAGCGCGGGCGCGGCCGCCGGCGACTGCGCCGTGCTGACGGGCAACCAGATTACCTACGCCAACGGCGCGAAGGTAAACACCGCCTTCTGCACCAACCTCTTCCCCTCCCTGCGCGCCCTCGTCGCGCCCTCCATGCGCCGCGCCCTCCAGCGCGCCGAGGAGGAGGGGCGGGCGGAAAGGGCGCACGCCAAGCCGCGCCCGCCCAAGTACGTCTACCCGCGCACGGTGTGGACCGGCGCCGCCCTCGGCACGCTCGCCCGCAAAGCCGTGGACGACGTGCCCGTGCCCGCCGCAGTGTCGCTCCGCATAGTCGCCCTGGCGCAGCAGCGGCGTTACGGCAAATCCATCTACGGCGGCGGCCTTTTCGTCGACCGCCGCACGGGCGGAACGCTGGCGGAGATAGCGGGGCAGACGGTGGAGACGCTCTGCCGCGAGGGGGATACCGTGGAGTGGGAGCTGTCCCCCGATGAGGAGGCCGTAATAGACGCGCTCGACGACGCGCGGGCGGCGCTTGACGAGGCGGGCGGGGCGCAAGCCGCCGCGCCCTTGCGCCGCGCAGACCGGTGACGGCATGAAACGAGCCAAGCCCACACGCCGCAAGCGCCCCGCCCGCCTGTAGCGCGCCCCCCGCATATACCGCCCGCGCCCGCGCCGGTAATTACCTTTTGCGTGTAGGGCGGCGGGGGGTCACCTCCGTGTCTTGCGCCCTTTTCCGCCCGCGCTGCGGGGGCGCGTGCCCTTTGCGCGGCGGGCGGGCGCGTTTTCTTGCGGGAAAGCCCGCGCGGCGGCGCGCCGCCCTGCGGTTTGCGCGTTTCCCCCGCGCCGCATGTCCGCGCCGGGACGGAAAGGAAAGCCCCGCGCTACCTTCACAGGCGGCGCGGGGCTTCCGGCTTTTGGCCGTACGTTTCAAACCTTAATCCAAAGATGGAACGGGCGGCGCGCACCTATCTGCGAAAACGCGCCGCCAGGCTGTCTGCCTGTTAACTAACTTATCCTATCAACTCTAACAATACGAAAAAAAGAACCGTCTGCATGGAAAGCCCGCCGCCGCGCCGGTGATGGCATAAAGCGGCGCGGGACGCGCCGCACACTCTGTATGAAATGGAAAGGGGGTACACGCAGAGAGGTGAACGCGGGCGCGGCGGGCGGGCTTTGCCGCAGGGAGGCGAGCGGTATCGTCCGCGCCGCCCTTTTGGCACTACAAAAGTACATTTATTTATTTGATTGACAAACATTTGCGCGTATTTTTTCGGTAAATTCGCGAAAGATACCCCCCCGCTTGCGTGCGGGCTGCCGGCGGGGGCTGCACGGCACCGCCCGCACCATTGTTTTTATACCTGTTATGTACACCGACGCAAGCGTGATGGAAAGGGTGGCGCGCCACCTTTTCGCCGACGACAAGGAACTGAAGGAAAACGGCTACACGCCGAAGGAAATAGAGAAAATGCACCGCATACGCGCGGCTTACACCTTCTGGCAAAGCCGCCCCTCCATGCAGGAGCGCGAGGTGATAGCGCACGTGGAGGACCGCTTCAAGGTGTCGCGCCGCGTGGCGTGGGAGGTGGTTGCGCTTTGCAAAATGTGCCTGGGCAACCTTTCGCAGTGCACACGCCAGTACAAGGAGTGGCTCTTCTTCCAGCGCTTCGAGGAGGCGTGGGAGGCGGCGAAAAAGGAGAAAACGCCCGCGCGCTCGTACGCCGCGCTGCTTTCCACCTACGTCAAGGCCACACGCATCGACCACGACGAGCCGCAGGGGCCCGACTACACCACCATCGCCCCGCAGCAGTTTGTTATCACCGCCGACCCGCGCGACGCGGGCTTCGAGCCGCTGCCCGACGCCGAGGACAAGGCACGCAAGCTGCTCGCCCGCTACACCTCCGAGGCGCTCGCCGCGCGCGACAGGAGGGACGACACCGCCACCGCCCCCGCACAGGACGGAGCGGGCGCGGAATGACACCCCAAACGCCGCGGCACTGCACCCCCAACGCCACGGCACTGCACCCCCAACGCCACGGCACTGCACCCCCAACGCCACGGCACTGCACCCCCAACGCCACGGCACTGCACCCCCAACGCCACGGCACTGCACCCCCAACGCCACGGCACTGCACCCCCAACGCCACGGCGTTTTTTTTTGGGGGGGGCAAAACGTGTACACGCCAGAGGGGGACGCGCATACGTTTCGCCGGAAAGGCGCACGCGCCGCGCCGACCGCCTTTTGGTGATGTGGAAAACACGACCGCCAACGCCGCCGCCCTCACGCGCGCGCGTCCCTGCGCGTGCGCCTTGCGCGTGCGCGGGAGGGCGCGTGCGGGTACATTATAGCGCGGGCGCACACGCGCACACACGCGAGATTTCTTGGTGCTACAGGTGCTACAGAGTGCTACAAAGACGGGCGGAGGGGGCGTTATGCGCTGAAAATGTGCGCGTTACGTATTCACGACAAGGGCGGCGCGGCGGTGCTACGGCGGTGCTACAAGGTGCTACAAGGTGCTACAGAAAAGAAAGGTGCTACAGAAAGCTACAAAAAAGCGGTTTGTAGCACCTTTTGTAGCACTGTCTATTTACTTATATCCCAACACTTTACGCGCTCTGTAGCGCTCTGTAGCACCTGTAGCACCTGAAAATAAGGGGCGGGGCGCGGAAAAGTTTTTTTTCGCCTTGCGGCGTGCCTTGTTCCGGGGACGGGAAAAACACAAAACGCCCGGGCCGCCGCGCCTTTGCGGGGGTGGTTTGTGTAATAGGGCAAGGCGCGCGGCGGGGGGTATCTTTGCGGCAGCTTTCCCGGCGCGGCGTGGTGTGCGGCCGAAGCCACGCCGCGCGGCGTGGGGGGCGAAAAGTGAGTGTGTACAGTTGTGAGTTTGATTTAATGGGCAAGAGTTTATGTACAAGTACCTGGTAAAGAAAATCACCGACCCCAACACCGGCGAGGCGAAGTGGTACGCGCAGGCGGCAGCCTCCACCCCGGTGGAGGTTGAGGAGATTGCGCAGCAGATTTCCGACACCAACACGGTTACCGACGCTGACATCGCCGCCGTGCTGAAAAGCCTGCAGAGGGTAGTGGCGCAGCACCTGCGCAACGGTTACAGCGTGCGCTTCGGCGACCTCGGTTCGTTCCGCGCCACCATCGCGAGCAAAGGCGAGGACAGCGCGGAGGGCGTGACGGCTGCGTCCATCAAGTCCCTGCGCGTGCGCTTCACGCCGGCTAAGTGGCTGAAGAAGCAGCTTTCCGTGAGCGCGGGCGCGGTGAAGTTCGGCAAGCAGGGCGTGGTGTCCGGCGCGGGCGCGGCCAACCCCGAGGCCTGATTTTCTTTCGCGGCACGCGGGCGGCGCGGCGGGCGGGCGGAAATATCCGCGCCGGAGCCTCGTCCGCCCGCGTTTTTTTTATTAACTTTACTTCCAATAAGTTAAGCGGGGACGCGCGTAATTTGCCGCTATCCCGCCCGCGCTTACTTTTGCGGTACGGAGGAAAGGCGCGCGCGTGTGCGCCGCCCCGCTTTACTTTCCACACAAAAAAAAGCACGCCTTATGCTTTACGACATTTACATAACAGGCGAGGTGGGGAATTATCCCTGCGACTGCTCCGCCGTGGCCGAAATGCTCGCCGCCAAGGGCGAGGGCGCGGAGGTGCACGCCTTTGTGTCCTCTTACGGCGGCGACCTCCAGACCGCCTTCCAGATACGCGCGCTATTCGCCGCGCACGGTAATGTTATCTGCCACCTGCACGGCTACGTGGCAAGCGCCGCCACGGTGATATGCACCGGGGCGAAAGAGACGCTTATCGGCGAGGAGGCGCAGTACCTCGTCCACCGCTCGCGCTCCCTCGTCGACGTGTACCGGTACCTCGACGCGGACGGCGTGAAGGAGTGCGCCGAGCAGCTTGTCAAGGTGTCGGACACCCTCACCGCCGCCGACGCTTCGCTCGCCGCCCTGTACGCCGCCAAGTGCGGGCGCACGGCCGCGGAGTGCCTCGCCCTGATGGACGAGGACAAATGGCTCACCGCCGCCGAGGCCGTGGCCTTCGGGCTTTGCGACGCTTACGACTACGCCGCCGCCCTGCCCGCCCCCGCGCCCGGCACGTCAAACGCCGACCCCTCCGCCGCCGCCAAGCTGTGCGCCGCGTACGGACTGCCCGCCCCACTCGCCGCAAAGGCAGCGGAGGCGAACGCCCCCGCCGCCCCCGCCGGTGAAGCCGCCGCCCCCGCCGCACGCAAGGGCGCGGACGGCCTCGCCGCCCGCATAGCCGCCGCTTTCAACGCGCCGGAGCTTAACCGCCTGAAAATTGAGAACGCGCGCCTCGCCGCGCAGCTTGCAAACGCCGGGCGCGACCTCGCCGCCGCCGAGGAGGAGGCGGCAGCCGCACGCGCCGGGCTTGACGCGCTGAAAGCCGCGCAGGAGGAGACCGAACGCCGCCTCCGCGCCGCCGAGGCGCTTTGCGCGTCGCTTGAAAGCGACAACGAGAAGCTGAAAGCCCGCGCCGACGAGCTGGCGAAGCTTGACGGAGCGCAGGACGGCGGCACGCCCGCGCTGGCAACCGCCCCCGCCGCCGGGGACGGCGTGAGGGCGCGTTACGAGGCTCTGAAGCATTTGCTTTGACGCGCCGCCCCTCCACTTGTTATTAACCACCCACCTCTTCTTTCATCGTTATGAGTTACTTCAACATTTCGGACGCCGACCTGAAAAAATCGGCTACCACTTACCGCAAAGAGCTGCTCATCATGCCCGTCACGGCCGCCGAGCAGACCCTGAAGCACATGACCGGCCGCCCCGGCGTCGCAGGGCGCGAGGCTGTCGGTGAGATTTCCGGCTCCATCGAAATAGGACCCTACAACGCCACCCGCGTCGACGACACGGGCGTCAACGTGACCCCCCGCTACCTCGAGACGTGGCTGGGCAGCGTGGTGAAACGCTTCGACGTGAACGACGCCGCAAAAACCGTGTACGGCTCGCTCATCGCGCAGGGCAAGGCACTGGAGGGCGCGGAGATTGCCCGCCAGATACTGGACTTCCTGTCCGCCAAGCTGGGCGCGTCGCTCAACGCCTCCATCTGGAACGCGAAGCGCAACGACAGCGGCACCGCCACAAAGGACCTCTTCAACGGCTTCGACACCATCACCGACACCGAGGTGGCCGCCGGCAGCATCGCAGCCGGAAAGGGCAACTTCGTGCAGCTCACCGAGGCGGTGAGCGACACCAACGCCCGTGACATTCTCCTGAACGAGGTGTACCGCGCCGCCGCCGACGAGCTGCAGGGCGTGCCGACGAAGCTGTACTTGTCCCGCGACATTTACAACGCCTACTGCGAGGACTACCTCAAGACGTTCGGCGCAGTGGCGTACAACCAGCAGTACAAGCAGACCTTCCTCGAGGGCAGTGACGGGCTTTGCGAGCTCGTGCCGCTCACTTCCAAGAAGGGCAGCCAGTACATACACCTCTCCACCGCCGGCAACATGCTTTACGGCTACGGCGCGGGCATGGCGGACGAGAATGTGGCCATCGAGCGCTTCCACGAGTTCCTCCTCTCCTACGTGGCCACCATGTACTTCGGCGTGCAGTTCCAGAGCGTAAGCCCCGAGGCTCTCTTCGTGGCAAAGCTGAAGGCCGGCGAGTGAAACAGACAGCGCGGCGCGGGCGGCGGGCTTGTGTGACCCGCCGCGCCGCCCGGCGCGTCGATTACTGACAACAAAAGAAAAAAATAGCAGGATATGGCTACCAAATGCACCGCATCGGCACTCTACGAGTGCCTTGAATATTGCAAGGGCGAAACCTTGCTGCCCGGCGTGCGCACCAAGGTGTACGCAATAGCAAAGGGAAATATAACCAAATGGCCGGAACTCCCCTCCGCCACCGACGAGGGCGCAAGCGAGGACCCCTCCATTCTCGCCGTATACAAGGGCGACTTCACCCTGAAAGCTGATGCCAAGTGGCTGGAGGTGGACGTGCTCGACAACACGGGCGAGATTACGTGGGAGACGCAGGGCGACAAGCCTTGCCGCACCTTCCTCAACAAATTCACCATTTCCCACCCGCGCATCGACGAGAGCGCCGCCGCTTTCCAGCGCCAGGCCATTGCCGACGATTTGGTGTACCTCGTGCAGCAGAGGGACGGCAAGTTCCGCGTGCTGGGCAACGAAATGTTTGACACCGACACCAAGCCCAAGGGCAGCAGCGGCAAGGAGGCCACGAGCGCCGGGGACATGGGCTCGCAGTTTGAAATTGAGGTGACGGACGTATGTCCCGCGCCTTTCTATACGGGCAAGATAGAGACCGCCGACGGCGACATCAGCGGCGCCGACGGCTCTGTCATTGCATGACACTGACACCGCGCGGCGCGGCGCTCCCGGGAGGGGGCGAAACGCCGCGCGCCGCAAGGCAAGCCTGAAGCCCGCCACGCAAGATAATTCACAAGTTTAACCCGGGTATCTATGTCTATACGTACGGGCGGCGTGTGTGTTGATTGCGCAAACTCCGCCGCAGCGGCGGCGGGGGGGGACTCTCACATAAGAAGACAGCCAAGTCTGGATGCATCCGCAAATTGCAACCAAAAAAACAACCTCAAACAAAGGGGCGGGCGGCTGGCAGGCAGGGCGGCGCGGGACGCGTAACCACCAATTGCGCGGCACGCGCGGGAAAGACACACGGCGGCGCGGCGGCGGGCTTCACGGCTTGCCCGCCGCGCCGCCCTTTTTGTGCCACATAACTTTTTTGCCTTATGAAATACGACGAGAAAACCACCGCCGCCCTCCAGGCTTTCGCCTCGCGCACCGACACCGGCACGCCGGCATGGGGACGGGACGCGGCGGAGTGGATACTGCGCCTCACCGGCGACCGCTTCCTCGCCGCCCGCACCGGGCGAAACCCCGCGCTGATGGCCCGCAAGGCGCAGGCCGTCATATCGTCAAGGCTGCAGATGCGCCTCGACAACGTGACGCGCGAGGAAGTGCGCCGCATGGAAAGCGGAACGAAAGCACGCGCCGCGCAAAGCGTGGAGGACACGCCGCCCGCGCAGTGGGACGGCAAGGGCAAGCGCAGGGACCACGACAAGCTGCCCGCCAAGGTGCAGGCGCTTTACGGGCGCGGCGGCGAGCTTTACCGCAAAATGAAGGAAATTTTCGAGACGCTGCGGCAAATGGAAAACGCCGCGCCGTGCGACCGCTACGAGTTGCTCAAAATGCTGGGCGAGCTTGATGCCGAGTACCGCCACGGCTGGGAGCTTTACGACCACTACAGCGACGAGCTGTCCGCCCTTTCCGACGACCCGCCCGCCGCAACGCCCTCCTCCGTGGCGGCGGCGCGGAAATGGATAACGGTAAACCTGCCGCGCATTGAGGCGGAGGCCGCCCCCGACCGCCTCGCCGCCCTCAAAGCCAAGCTGCGCCAGAAGGCGGAAACCGTCAAGCAGGGCGGCGGCGGCTTCAAGCCCGCCACCGGGAAGCGCATTTCTGCGCTGCTTGCGGAGGGATAATCCGCATTTTCCGTTATCTTTGCCTGTGTATTGATAGTTAGAGCATTACTTTTCTTTTTACAGAGTTACGTATTGTGTTGAGTTAAGTTGCCGCCCGCGCCGCCTGTGAAGGTAGCGCGGGCTTTTTCGCGCCCCGCGCTTTGCCGCCCGCCGCGCCCTCGCTATCTTTGCCCATAGGTTATTGATACCGGTTTAGTATGTTTTTCATCGCATTGGTAGCGCCGCGCCGTCTGTGAAGATAGCGCGGCGCTTTCTTTGCCCCGCCGCCGCTTTTGGCTACCTTTGGGCAAGGAATTTTGGGTAAGTTGTTCTTCATAGCATTAGTTTTGTTATTGTGTACGTCCGCCCGCGCCGCCTGTGAAGGTAGCGCGGGCTTTTTCGCGCCCCGCGCTTTGCCGCCCGCCGCGCCCTTGTTATCTTTGCGCAGTTCTCCTACCTTTGCTTATTGATTTAAGAGTGGTTTTTGCCGCCGCGCCGTCCGCATGGGCTGCGCGGCGGCTTTTTCGCGCCCCGCGCCGCCCGCCTCCGTATTTTGCGCGCGCCCCCGCGCGGGGCTATATTCGCGTATAGTTTACCCCCCCTTTACCCCTGTGATATGACCCCCGAAACAAAAAGCGGAATTCAGACGTGGAGCGCGGTGGCCTTGCTTGCCGCCGGCGTGGCGCTGTCGGTGGCGGGCTTCATCGTGCCGCCGCTGGGCGAGATTTCAGACAGCGTGCTGTGGTTTTTCGGCCAGTGCCTTATTTACGCCGGCAGCATTTTCGGCGTTTCCATCTACGTTAGCGGCAAGTTTTCCGAGCTGAAGAAAGGCCTGCCGGGCATCGTGCGCGGAATAGAAAGCGCGGCGCATGCCGAAAAGCCCGCCAAAACCGCCGAAAAAGTTACCGACGAAAAGGCGCAACACGCTAAGATTTAGTAACTTTGTGGTATAACCTCAAAGGCTAAAAGCACATCATGGCAGACCTTGCACCCCTTGTACCTTTCATACTTTCGTGGGAGGGCGGCTTCGTAAATGACAAGCGCGACCCCGGCGGCGCGACAAACATGGGCGTAACACTCGGCACGCTGAAAAAGTACCGCGCCGCGAAGGGCATGCCCGCCCCGTCGGTTGCCACCCTGCAAAACCTCACCCGCGAGGAGTGGGAGGACATACTGCGCACAAGATACTGGGACGTGGTGCGCGGCGGCGCGTTTGAGTGCCAAAGCGTGGCCAACATGGTGTGCGACTTCGCCTGGCACAGCGGTCCCGCCACCGCCGGCATACAGCTGCAGAAGCTGTTGGGCGAAAAGTTCGGCGTGAGCGTGCAGCTTGACGGCGTTATCGGCAAGGAGACACTGGCGGCGGTGCACTCACTGCCCGCCGGCGACTTTTTCCGCGCCCTGAAATTCCACCGAGACCGCTACCTCGTGGCAGTCGTGGCGCGGCGGCCGTCGTCAAAAAAATTCCTCAAAGGCTGGCAGCGGCGCGTCGACGCCATCGGCTTCGGCACACTCACGCCAAACGGCGGAAAAACTTACCGCGTATGACGGCACGCCGCACACACCTCCTCGCCGCCCTCGCCGCCCTCGCCGCCGCCCTCGCGCTTTTCGGCGCGTGCGCCGCACGCCGCTCCGTGGCGGCCGCCACGGCACGCTCCGTGGCAACCGCCGACAGCGTGCGGCGCGCCACGCACGAAAGCACGGCACGCGCCGCCCTGCGCTTTGACACCGTGACGGTGCGCGACACGGTGCGCCACTTCGAGGAAAGGCGCGGCGACACCGTCTACATTACGCGCGAGATAGCGCGCTGGCGCGACCGCGCCGCCGCCGCAGTGCTTTCGTCCGCCACGGAAAGGAGCGACACCGCCGCCGCCACGCGCACGGAGCGCGAAACCACCACGCGCAAGGAGACGGCAAAGACCGGCGGCGGGCTGTCGTGGCGCGGCTCACTGGCATACGCCGCGCTGGGCGCAGCCCTCCTGGCGTGCCTGTGGCTCGCGGTAAGACACAAGCGGAAAGGGTAAAGCCCCGCCCGCCCCCCCCCAAAAAAAACACACACTGGAAAATGGACGACCTTATATTTCCCGCCGAGCTCGACTGCCTCCGCTTCCCCGTGGGGGCAAAAACCTATTCCGTTTCCGTCACTTACGGCGGCACGGAGCTTGTAAGCGGCAAGCTCACCGGCACGGACGCGCAGGGCGGCATCGTCCTGCCGGGGCTCGCCCGCCTGCTTTCGTCCGCCGCCGCCGCGCCGCTGCTGCAAGGGCGCGGCGCGTCGCTCACACCCGCCGCCGCAAAGCTTGCGGTGACGCCCACGCCGGGCATCACGCCGGACGACTGGGAGGCGCAGTGGACAGAGGAGACCTGGCCGAAGAAAGCGGACGGCACGCCCTACACATTCGCCGAGTACCCCGCCAGCTACCTCGTGCTGCCTTTCACGATGCGCACGGGCGTGAAAGCGGCGGGCGCGGACGGCTGGGCGGCTAACCGCTTCCTCACCACCGGCACGCAAAAGCGCATACCCTGCACCCCCGCCGAAGAGTGCCTGCACGCTTTCTATTACGGCGAGGTGCAGCCCGTCCAGGCGAACGCCACCGCGAAGATGGTGTGGGAAAGCGGCGGGCAGGTGGTGAGCAAAAGCGTGACGCTCAGCGGCAAGAAAGTCTCCCTCGGCGTCGGGTGGAGCCTGTGGCGTTTCGCCTTTTCGCCCCTCGCGCTTTGCAGCCTCGCCTCCGTGCCCTCCGGGGTGCGCGGCACGCCGCCGGAGTACATAAAGCTCACTTCCAGGAAGCGCGCCTTCACGTACCGCATCGACGACGGCGGGGCAAACGCCGCCGCGCCGCGCCCGCTGCGCTACCTGAACCCCTTTTTCTGCGAAGATACGTTCTGGTTTTACGGCGCGGGCGAGGGCGAGGTGAAGCCGGACTACACCTCCGCCTACGTGGAGGGCATGTACCGCAACATTCTGCCGGACTGCACACCCTCCACCACAGTCAAGACGGGCGGCTTCACGCAGGACGACGCGCCGCTGGTGCGCGAGTTCGCCGTCGCGCCCCTGGTAACCGACCCCGCCACGGGCGAGGAGCTCGCCCTCACCGAGGCAAGCCTGAAGCCCTCCGGGGACGAGTCCGCACTGATGACGGCAAGCTTCACGCTGCGCCACTCGCTGCCGGGCGTGCACTCGGGCGTGACGGCCGCCGGGCGCGTATTCACAGACATATTCGACAACACCTATAACTGACGCGCCTTATGGTTATCCACCGCCTCGCCGCCCTGCGCCTCTTTGAGGACGGACAGCCCCACCGCCTGCGCCTTTGGAAGCTTTCGACGGGCGACATACTTGTGTATAAGAAAGCGGTGTGCTGCGGGGGATACCGCCGCCGCGCCACGCACAAAGCCCGCCTTGTGCCGAGCGGCGAGGTGAGGGAGTTTCGCGACTGCTGCCTCTTTGAGATAGACGGCCGCTCGGTTTACTGGTGACCACGCAAAAAACTGTTGCCATCATGGAAATAATAAGCATTAAACCGGGGGGCGTAAAGGCCTCCATCTCCGAAGTGGCGGACACCACCGCACTCTTTGACAGCCCGGGGCGCACGCAGCACACCGCCCCCGTGCCGGGATACCCGCGCCGCCGCTACGTGCCGTGGGGCGTCGACGACCAGCTGCCCTACGAGCTGATGCGCCTTGTCGACGGCGACGAGGTGACGGCGCAAAACAAGTTTTTCAACGTGATAACCTGCTACGGACAAGGGCTGCACCTCCTTTCCGACGACAGCGCCGCGCCCACCCGTGAGCAGGACGCGCTGCGCTGGGCGCGGCAGCAGTTCCTCCCGTCGTACTTCCTCAACCAGTGCACGGATATGAAGTACTTTTTCTTCTCCGTGTGCGTTTTCATACTTTCCCGAGACGGCAGCCGCATTAACCGTCTGCGCCACAAGGAGGCGTGCTACGTGCGGCTCGAGCAGGCTGACAAGTACGGGCGCATTGCCAACATTTACTATGCCGACTGGCGCAACGGCACGCCCGCCGCAGGCACGGTGGAGAAAATACCCCTGCTGGACCGCACCGACCCCTACGGCGACCTCATGCGCCTGATGGGGCGCGACCCCGACACCGGGCAGCCCGCCGCGCCGCGCCCGCTCACCACCGCCCGCAAGTTTGCCGTGCTGCTGCGCTACCCCACCGCCGGCTGCCAGTATTACCCCGTGCCGTACTACTCCGCCATGTTCCGCGGCGGCTCGTACGACGAGAAGCGCATGATTAGCGCGGGAAAGCGGGCGAAGCTGCGCAACCACGTGTCCGTCAAGTACCAGATAGAGATAGTGCGCGGCTACTTCGAAAGGCTTTGCGACGACGAGGGCATCGTCGACCCCGTCGAGCAGACCGAGCGCGTGAAGCGCGAAAAGGAGAACATACGCGACTTCGTGGCGGGCGTGGAAAACAGCGGCAAGGCTTTTATCACGCGCTACTATGTCGACCCCGACGGGCACGAGGTGCGCGACATACGCATTCACAACCTCGAGGGCGCGAAAGAGGGCGGCGACTGGGGCGACGACATCAACGTGGCGGCAAACACGCTGTGCTATGCCGACAACGTGCACCCCAACCTCGTGGGGGCTGTGCCGGGAAAGAGCCAGACCAACAACAGCGGAAGCGACAAACGCGAGCTTTTCACGATGAAGCAGGCTTGCGAAAAGTCATTCCGCGACCTGCTGCTCGTGCCCTTGCAGATTGTCTGCCAGTTTAACGGCTGGCGGCACACGCGCCCCGCCGTGCCCATGACGCTGCTTACGACGCTTGACAAGCACACCGACGCAACCACCGCCACCCCCGCCGCCGCGCAGTGACGCGCCCCGCCGCATGATACCGACAAACGCATAAAAAAGTCCCTTTTATGGTAATTTCCAAGCACGACCTCGAGGCGCGGCTGCCGGAGTTCGCCGCCGCCGCCTCCACGCTTTTCGAAAAGGTACTGCCCTTCATCAACGAGGCACAGACCGGGCGCACGCCCGCCGAGCCACCGGGCAAGCTGCCCGCCGCCCTGGCTTACGCCGCCACGCAAAAGGATATGGAGGAGACGCTGAAAGACTACGCCATTTTTGAGGGCGTGCGCACGGCGCTGCCGCACGTCGACCTCGTGGTGACCCCCACGGGCTTCGGCGTGGTGTCAAACCAGAACCTCGCCCCCGCGTCCCGCGAGCGCGTCAACGCCGTGCGCGAAAGCCTGCGCGGACTTTCGTGCGCCGCGCGGGACCGCATACTGCACGCCTACTACACGGCATACCCCGTGGAGTGCGTCCTCGTGTTCCCCACCCCCGCCACTGCGGCGGCGGCGGGCATAGCGCCTGAAAGCGGCGGCGGGCTTTGGGTGAAGGAGTACTGCGCCCTGCTGCCCGCCATGCGCGGGGCGCAGGCGTGCCTCGCCGAAAGGTTTTCGGACGGCTTCACGCGTGCCGTGTGCGCCGCGCGCTACACCGCAGACGAGGAGTGCCGCGCCGCCCTCGCCCCCGTCCTTGAAAGCTTCGAGGAGTATGTGGCCACGTGCGTCATGGAGGCGGGCCGCCGCGCGAAGATGATAGAGCGCAGGGTGTACCGCTACCTCGAAAGCCTGCCCGCCCCCGCCCGCCGGTACGCGGAAATTTGGTACAGCAGCGCGGCGCGTGAGGCGTGGGTGAAAGCCCGCTACCAAAACACCGCCGCCTCGCCGGTTTTCTATTTCGGATAACACCACCACCCCCGCCGCATGACCGCCACGCAAGAAAGCCCCGCCCCCGCCCTTTGGCAAGCCACGCTGCCGAAAGGCTGGCACGCCCTCACACCCGCCGAGGGGCGCTATGTGTGCCGCCTCGCCGCGTGCGGGCGTTTCGCCCCCGTGGAGATAAGGGCGCACTTCCTCGCCCGCCACCTGCGCCGCGCAAAGCCCGCAAAGGAGGCGCGGCAGGGGGGCGCAAACGCCCCCGCCCCCGCCGCTGTCAGTGCGGCCGAAGCGGTGCAAAGGCTGGCGTGGCTTGACACCCCGCCCGCCTTTCCCGTGCTTTTCGCGCCGAAAGGGGCGCGGCGCGTCATAAGCCCCACGCTCTCGGGCGTGCCTTTCGCCGACTACCTGCGGCTCACAAACCTCTACCGCGCCGCCCTCGCGGCGTACGGCGCCGCCGCCGCCGGCGGCACAAACGCCTGCCCGCCCGCCCTCCGCGCCATACGCCGCATAGCCTACCGCCACCGCCCCTCGTGGCACGCCCTCGCGCGCGGCGGCACGCCCTCGCCCGCCGAGTGTTACGCCCTGCTGCTTTGGCTCGCCTCGTGGCACAAGTGGGCGGCGGCACGCTGGCCGGAGCTTTTCACAGCCAAAATGGGCAGCGACGCGCCCGCACTCTCACCCGAGGCCGTCATGAACGCGCAAATTCGCGCGCTCACAGGCGGGGACATCACCAAGGAGGAGGAAATATTTCGGGCGGACACCTTCCGCGCCCTGTCCGAGCTTAACGCAAAGGCACGCGAGGCACGCGAAAGCCGCGAGGCCGTGGAAGCGGCGCGGAAAAGGTAGCCCGGCGTATTAGCCCGCCGCCCCGCTTTTCGTTAACTTTGTGTGTAACAAGAAGTAAAACCAACACCCCACACCGTTATGAGCCAGGAAACCAAACAGCTCGCCGCCGCCGTGCGCGACGAAACCACGGAGAAAGCCAACACCGCCACCCGAGTGGGCACGGTGCTTTACAAGCTGGCGGAGGAAACCACCGCCAACACCGCCGCCGCAACCGCCGCGCAGGAAACCGCCGACGCGGCGAAAACCTCCTCCGCCGCCAACGCCGCCGCCATCACGGCGGAGACCGAGGCGCGCGCCGCCGCCGTCACCGCCGAGGAGACCGAGCGCAAGCAGGACCGCACCGACCTTTTGGCGCAGATAGACAGCACCGCCGCGCAGCTTGACAAGACGATAAAGGAGGAGGCGGAGTACCGCAGCGCGAAGGACACCGCGCTGCAGCAGGCCGTCACCGCCGAGGAGACCGCACGCAAGCAGGACAGAGCCGACCTTTTGGCGCAGATAGACAGCACCTCAAAGACGCTTGCCGCCGCCATCACCAGCGAGGAGCAGTACCGCAGCGCGAAGGACACCGCGCTGCAAAGCCAGATAACGCAGAACAAGACCGACATCAGCGCCAACGCCGCCGCCATAGCAGCCATATCCAAGGAGCAGCTCTTCCGGGACATGTGGGCGGCCGTGGGCGGAAAGTGGACGGCGGCGGACGGCTACACGATGAACGGCCTCACCCTCACCTATTCCGAGGCCGTGGCGGTGTACGCGCAGACCGCCGGGGCGTGGAAAAGCGCCGCCGCCCTGTTGGAGAGCGGAATGTACCACTCGCTGAAGTGCCGCACCAACATCCCGATAAACTGCCCCATATCCCGGAAAATGGAGTTCTTCTTCCACTTTTGCAGCGGTTTGGAGGTGGCGGCGATAACCTCCATGACCCCCGTCACGAGCGTGGAGAGCTGCTTCCGCTACTGCACCGCGCTTGTCAAGGTGGACGGCGTGATTAACCTGAAAAGCGTCAGCACTTTCGCAAACAACTTTTACAACTGCCCGAAGCTCGCGTACCTGCGGCTTGCGGGGCTGAAAGTTAGCGCCGACCTTTCCGGCGCGCCCGCCCTCGACTACGGCAGCGTGCGCTACCTTGTGGACAACGCGGTCAACACCGCCGCCATAACGGTGACGGTGGGCGCGGACTTGTACGCGGTGATTAACGGCACGGCGCAGCCCACTGAGGAGCGCGGCGGCACGGCCGAGGAGTGGGCGCAGCTGCTGGCGGACGCAACCGCCGGGCAGATAAGTTTCGCCACGAAGTAAGTTTAACGCAAAAAGACCTAAGGCCATGATAGAGATTAACGGACACGAGGTAACCGCCACGGGCGGGTGGTTTTGCCGCAAGGCGGACACGGGCGCGGTATTTACGGGCTGCACCCTTTTGCCGGGCGAGGACGCTGGAAGTTTTGAGGAGTGCGCCGCGCCGGAGGAAGTGACGGACGAGGGAACGGACATAACCGCAACCCCCGCCGCCGCAAGCGCGGACGAGGAAAGCCTCGCCGCGCGCGTGGCGGAGCTTGAGGCGAAGCTCGCCGCCCTCACCTCGGGCGAGGAAAGCGAAACCGCCGCCGCCGCCGAGTAGCACGCGCCGCCGCAAGGGGCGGCAACCGCCGCCGCCGCGCGGCCGCATTGAAGTGAAACCGCAAAAACCGCCGCCGCCGTGTTTGATTTCCACACCTACCTCCGCCGCCTCACCCGCGCCAACCTTTCGGCGCGGGCGGGCGGCTATGTCGCCGCGTCCTGCTCGGGCATAGAGAGCCTGCAGGGCGTGGTGGACGAGTTGCAAAGCGCCGAGGGCCTTGTGCTTTCCGACGACACCGCCACCGGGCAGACCGTGAGGGAGGGCGGCGGCGGGTGGTTTTGCCGCCGCACGTTTACCGTTTTCCTACTCCGCCGCCACACCTTCCAGGACGAGGGGGCGCGCCGCGCCGCCATGGACGAGGTGAGGGAGATGGCACGCCAGTTTCAGAGCCGCTTCCTCAAAGACCGCGACGCGCTTTCCGCCGCTTTGGTTTTCCTCAGGGTGGAGCAAATGCCCCTCACCGAGATACCGGGCTATTTCGCCCACGGCTGCGCCGGGCTTTACTTCATGGTGACCGTGGAGGAGCCCGTGTCGCTTGTGTACAACGCCGACGAGTGGGACGACAGCGCGGACACCTTCACCGCCGCCTTCGACCGCACTTTCGCCTAAACCTCCCGCCCTTGCCCTATGAGTGACTTTTCCGAGTACGCCGGCGCGTGGCAGCGCATGATGGTGACTATTTGGCGCGACCGCATTATGCAGGCGGGCGCGGTGGACACCGGCACGCTGCTGCGCTCGGTGCGGGCGGGCGCAAGCCGCATAGGCCAGGCCGACGCCTCCATGTCCTTCCAGTTTGTGCGCTACGGCGTGTACGTCGACGCCGGCGTGGGCAACGGCTACCGGCGCGGCAACGGCGGGCAGCTCGAGTTCCTGCGGAAAAGCACCCGCATAGAGCGCGGGCTGGGAAAGGAGCGGCAGCGCACGCGCTGGCTCTCCACCTCGTGGGCCATCAGCCGCCGCGTCCTGCTTGAAAAGTCCGTCGACATAGTGAGAGACACCGCCGCCGCCACCCTCGCCACCCTGCACTGACCGCCGCGCCCGCGCCGCCCCGCCCCGCAAAGGGCAAGCGGGCGGGCGCGGGGCGTATAAGCCGCACACCACGCCCCACTATTAACACCCCACCAATTTACCGCCATGCAAAGCAACGACACCGCCACCCTCTCCATAGACGTGAAGCTGGGAAAAGCCACCGCGCAGATAAAGACGCTGGAGAAAGAGTTTGAGAAGCTGCAAGCCCTGAAAGAAAAGGCACTCGCCGAGGGCGACACAAAGACCTTCAACAAGACCCAACGCGCCCTGCGGGCAACGCAGAAGGAGCTCGACACCCTGCGCAGCAGCACCGCCGCGTGGGGCAGCGCCTTTGGCGACCTTTCAGGCAAAAACGAAAGGCAGCTGCGCCGCATACGCAAGGAGATGAAAGCCCTCCTCGACAGCGGCGACGTGCAGCGCGGCAGCGCCGAGTGGGAAAAGTACACCGCCGCCATGCGAGCCGCCGGGCAGGAGCTGGAAAAGATACGCGCCGAGCAGAAAGCCGCCGCCGACGACCTCACCACGCGTTTCGCCGCCGCCGCCATCACCGTGCGCGCCGCCTTTGACGCCGCCGCCGCAGCAGCAGCCAGGATAGGCGGCGCGGTGGAAAAGTACGCCGACTTCCAGCAGCACACCGCCGCCGTCACGAAGTACACCGGCCTGGCAAAGGACGAGGTGGACGCGCTTAACGAGGCTTTCGCGCGCATGGACACCGCCACGCCGCGCGAGAAGCTAAACGACCTGGCGGCGGACGCGGGGCGGCTGGGCTTGCAGGGAAAGGACGACATACTGGCCTTCGTGGAGGCCGCCGACCAGATAAACCTCGCGCTGGGCGAGGACCTCGGCGAGGACGCTGTGAAAAACATAGGCAAGCTGGCGGACATCTTCGGCGACTCGGACCGCGTGGGCTTGAAGCAGGCCATGCTTTCCACCGGCTCAGCCATCAACGAGCTGGCGCAAAACTCCTCCGCCTCCGAGGGCTATATCCTCGAGTTTACCAGCCGCCTCGCCGGCGTGGCCAGGCAGGCGGGACTGACGCAGGCGCAGGTGATGGGCTTCGCCTCCGTCATGGACCAAAGCGGCGTGGGCGTGGAGCGCGGCGCAACCGCCCTGCAGAATGTGCTTACCGCCCTGTACAAGGACCCCGCCAAGCTCGCCGCCGCCGCAGGCCTGGAGGTGCAGAAGTTTGCCGCGCTGCTGCGCACCGACGCTAATGCCGCCCTCACCGAGTTTCTCGCCGCCCTCAACCGCAAAGGCGACTTCGCCGCTGTGGCTCCCGCCCTCGCCGAGATGAACCTTTCGGGAAGCGGCGTGACGCAGACGATTACCACCCTCGCCGGCCGCCTTTCCGACGTGGCCGACGCGCAGGACCTCGCCAACCGCGCATTCACCGAGGGCACAAGCTGCACCGACGAGGCAAACATCGCCAACCACACCGCCGCCGCCGAGCTGTCAAAAGTGCGCGAGCGGCTCAACCTCGTGGCCGTGTCGCTGGGCGAAGCGCTATACCCCGCGTATATATCCGCCACGGACGGGCTGGCAAAGTTCGCCTCCGTCCTCACCGCCGCCATCAAGTGGGCAGGCACGCACACCGCGTCGCTCGTCGCCCTCGCCGCAGCCTACGCCACCTTCCGCGCCGCCGTGGCCTGGGCCACAATAGTGGAAAAGGCGCACGCCGCCGCCGCCCTCGTGGGCAACGCCGCGCTGAAAGCACGCGCCGCCATGTACAGCCTCGCCGCCGCCGCGCAGGCGCTCTTCACCGGCAACACCGCCGCAGCCACCACCGCCATGCAGGCTTTCAACGCCACCTGCAAGGCCAACCCGTGGCTCTTGCTCGCCTCCGCCCTCCTCGCAGTGGGCGCGGCCGTGCTGGCTTTCGTGAAAGACAGCAAACAGCTCACCGCCGAGCAGCAACGCGCCGCCGCCGCCGCGCGCGAGCAGTCCGCCGCCGCCGAAAACGTGCGGGCCGCCGCCGAGCGCGGGGCGCAAAGCGCGGCAAAGGAGGAGGCACGCGTGCGCATGCTCTCAAACGTGCTGCACGACAACACCGCCGAGCTCGCCTACCGCCGCAAGGCACTCGCCACACTCCAGCAGATAGCACCCGCCTACCACGCGCAGCTCACAAAGGAGGGGCGGCTTATCAACGACAACACCGCCGCCCTCGACGCGTACATAAAGAACCTCCAAGCCGCCGCCGTGGCGCAGGCTTACACCGACGAGTACGCCGACAGCGTGAAACGGCAGACCGCCGCCGAGGACGAGCTCGCACGAAAGCTGAACAACGTCACCAAGGCACGCGCCGCGCTCGCCGCGCTTGAAAGCACGCTGCTGAAAGCGTTGGGAAACGGCGGCGGGCGGGCAGTGTCCGGGCTCTCAAAAAGCATTGACAAGAAACGAAAGGAGGTGGCCGCGCAAGAGCAAGCCTACGCCGCCGCCCTCGCAAAGGTGAACACCGAAAAGCGCACGCAGTCCGAGCTCGACAAGCGCATCGCCAAAGACAGCCGCGCCGTCGCCGCCGCCGCCCAAAGCGCCTCGGCGGGCGCGGGCGGCACCGGCACCGCCCCCGCACGCACCGCCCCCGCCGGCACAGGCGGCGGCGCGTCCTCAAAGCTGAAAGACGAGCTCGCCGCACTGCGCGAGGAAGCGGACAAGACGCAGGCGCAGCTGCATGCCGCCTACGCCCTTGCCACTATCAAAGCCGCCGACGGCGAGACGCAGTGGAGCGCGTACCGGCGCGGGCTGTACGAGGCGGATATGGACTACTACGCCAAAGCCGCCGCCGCCGCCCAAGGCGACGCCGCCGAGCTCGCACGCATAGAGAAAGAGAAAGCCGCCGCCGTGCAAAGCCGCCGCGAGGAGCTCGCCGCGTGGTCTCTTTCCGACATCACCCGCGCCGCAGAGGAAGAGCAGCAGGCCGCCGATGCCGCCTATCAGAAAGGCGAAACCACTGCCACACAGCACGAGGAGGCCATCAGCCGCATTCAGCTCGAAGCGCAGCGCAAGCGCGTGCAGTACCTCAAAGAGCACGGCACGCAAACCGAAAAGGAGGCACAGGCACTGCACGACGAGGAAGCGAAGCTCGACCGCCAGGCAGCCGCCGACAAGCGTCTGCGCGAGACAAACCTGCAAAAGGCCATCGCCTCCATAAAGGAGAAATACCTGCAGCAGTCCGCCGCCGAAAGGTACAGGCAGGAGCTCGCGCTACTCGACCAGGTGGAGGCCGCCGAGCTTGCCGCCACAACAGCCACCGAGGAGGGGAAGCTCGCCATACAAAAGCGGTACGCCGAAGCACGCGCCGCGCTGCAAAGCAAGTACAGCACGAAAGGCGAGGCAAGCGGCGCGGCGCTTTCGCCAGGCGCGTCGGACATGGTAAGCCGCGCCAACGCCGCCGCAGGCCCCGCAGCCACCGCAGGCGAGGGCTCGACGCTTTCGGGACTTGTCAACGCGTCCCTCCAGCTGTCGCAAACCAACGCCGCCTCCGCCGCACTCCGCCAGATATACGCCGACGACACCGCCGCACTCAACGCGCAGCTCGCCGCACGCGAGATAAGCGAGGAGGAATATAACCAGCGCATCCAGCAGATGGAGAGCGACTACGCCGCCGCCTCAAAGGAGATTAACGCCTCAAAGTGGCAGGCCACCGCCAACGTCGCCACCTCCGCCATGAGCACAATTTCCGCCGGGCTTTCCGCCGTGTCCGACCTCGTTTCCGCCAACGCGTCACTCGAGGAAGCGAAAATTACCGCCAAGTACGACGCGGAAATAAAAGCCGCAGGCGAAAACAGCGCCGAGGGGCAGCGCCTCGAGGAAGAGAAACAGGCAGCCATATCCGCCACCAAGAAGAAGGCAAGCAAGAAGCAGGCAAAAATAGAGATAGCGCAAGCCCTCCTCGACACCGCCATGAACGCAATTAAGGCATACCAGTCCATGGCCTCCATTCCCGTCGTGGGCCCCGCGCTCGGAGCTGTCGCCGCCGCCGCCGCCGTGGCTTTCGGTATGGTGCAGGTAGCCACAATCAAAAAGCAGCACGCCGCGCAGGAAGCCGCCTACTACACTGGCGGATACACCGGCGGCACGAAATACCGCAAGGAGGCGGGCGTGGTGCATGAGGGCGAGTTCGTCGCAAACCACCTCGCGGTGGCCAACCCCGCCGTCCGCCCCGTCCTCGACCTTATCGACCACGCGCAGCGCACAGGGCGCGTCGCAGCCCTCACCCCCGCCGCCATCGCGGCCGCCGCCGGCGGCACGCAAGAAAGCGCCGCCGCCGCCGCCGCCGACAACGCCGCCCCCGCAAGCACCGCCACCGCCGCCGCACTCGCCGCCAACGCCGCCGCCACCGAGCGCCTCTCCGACCTCCTCCGCCAAGGCATACGCGCCTCCGTCTCCATGGACGGCGCGGACGGAGTGGCAAACCAGCTGCGCCGCTACAACGCGCTTAACAACGTATAACCACGCCTAACCACACACCCCGCCATGTTGCAGCTCACACTCGACGGCATGCCCGCCGCCTTGCAGCCAGGTAGCACCTTCAAGCTCACCCGCCCCAACCCGCTCCTCTCCTCCTCCTCCTCCGACTATACGATGGAGGTGCAGCTGCCCGTCGACGGCTGCGCCGCCAACTGGGAGATATTCCGCCGCCGGGGCGCGTTCCCCGCAGCCACAGCCGCCGCACTCCGCCCCCTCGTGGGGGCGCAGTTCGCCGCCCGCCTCGTCGCCCCGCCGCTCTATATCGACGGCACGGCAAAGCTCACAAGCCTTGCCGACGGGCTCGCCAAGATGCAGCTCACCGCCAAGCTCTCCGCCGTCGACAACGTGTCCGCCGACACCGCCGCCGCCTACATCGACAACCTCCCGCAGCTCGGCTACTTCTTCCGCACCGCCGGCATGCCCGCGCAGATAACCGTGCAAAAGCCCGTCTACCTCAACGACAAACAGTGCACCGGCACGCCCGCACAGTACGAGGAGGAGACCTACACCTGGCTGGGCGGCGGCGAGTGCGGCGATGAAACCACCGACAAAGCAGTGCTGATGTACCTCCGCGCCGCTTTCCACTACAAGCCCAAAGCCCTGCGCGAGGGCAAATGCACCGAGCCCCACGCCGATACCGAGTACCTCACCCCCGACGAGTGGAAACCGGAAAGCGGCGAGTACGGCGACAACGGCACCTGGACGAAGAAAATTATGTACGGCACGCCCGCCGAAACCGACGCGGTGCTCTTCCCCGTCCTCGTCTCCGAGCCGCAGGACGGCGACACCTCCGACCGCACACTCAACCACCAGAACCTCTGCGCCCTCGCCCCCGCCGTCACCGTGTGGAAAACCGACGACGCGGGCACATACTACGCCCTCTCGCCCAACGCCGCGCCACTTTCCCCGCAGCCATACCTCCTGCCGCTGCTAAAGGACGTGTTCGCCGCAGTAGGCCTCACGGCGGGCGACTGGGCGTTCTACGAGAAAAACACCTTCTACGCCTCCCTCGTCTGCGTATCACCAGTGAAAGACAACGTCCGCCGATGCCGCGCCCTGCCCCACTGGACGTTCGCCGAGCTCGTCACCGAGATGCAAAACTTTTTCCAGTGCGTCGTCTACGTCCGCACCGCCGCCGACGGCAAAAAGTACGCCGACCTCGTCCCCGTCTCCTCACTCGCCGCCGCAGGCACCCCGCTCGCGCCCGCCGCCACCTTCGCCGAGGCCACAATCGAAACCTCCACCGCACTCACCGGAGCCGCCGCCGGCAACGTGTGCTACGACTACGAGGAAACCAACAAGCAAACCGAGCTACCCCTCACCGCCCTCACCTCCGCCACCGTCCGCGCTTTCGCCACTTACAGCGAGATGGAAGAGCAAGCCACCGCCGACTTCCTTTCCGGCACTTTCACGCAATACCTGTACCGCCTCACCGACGGCACGGGACGCTGGTACGCCTTCCTCCACCCACTCGACAGCAGCGGCGACAAAAAAGACGATTACGTCCTCGCCGAGGTAAACCAGGAGGCAGCCCTCTGGCGCGACACCACCGACGACAAGCAGACAAAGCTCCGCATGGTCCCCGCCGGCTGTTGCCTCCTCCACGCCTCCGAGTTCCTCCCGGGCACCCCGCCCGCCGCCGGCTGCATTTCCGGCGCGCAGTACTATACCGGCGCCGTCACGCCCGCGCCCGGCGAGGACTGGGTGGAGGTGGACTGGGTCACCGCCGACTTCGTCGCCGCCGCGCCCTCGCGCCCCGTCCCGTGGGAAAACCCCTACACCCCCTACCGCAAGGACTTCAGCACCGAGTTCCGCGTCGCCCTCCGCCTCGCCAAAGAGTACCCCGTCTACTCCCCCGCCTACTCCGTCGCCGACGACGTGCAAGGCTCCGACACCTCCACCGAATACCAAAGCCGCCTCTACCTCGCCGCCCACCGTAATATAAAAAATACCCGCAGCCTGCGCCGCCACGCCGCCTTCACGGCAAGCACAACCCCCCCCGCCTTCCGCGCCCTCCGCGCCGAAGAGCTGGGCAACGCCCCCGTCTACCACCCCCTCGCCCTCACCTGCGTCAAGCAAACCGCCGACGACGACGGCAACGACGGCACCAACCTCTACAATTACCCCCTGATATACGGGCGCGGCAGCAGCAGCGGCCTGCGCACGCTTTCCCCCTTCGCCCTCGGGCGCGAGAGCAAGTACCCCGACGCCAGCGCCGTCTTCGCCGCCGACAGCGTCAACGGCCGCCTCCTCCGACGCTACACCCTCCCAAGCGCCTACGCCCCACAGGGCGGCAAGCTCGCGCCACTCGCCCCCACCGCCCCCTACGTCATAGGCGGCCGCCCCCTCCTTTGCCAGAAACTGGAGTACACAATAGGCGAGGACGGCATAATTCCACCCGTCACAGGCTACTTCGCCGAGCTCTCACCCGATTAAGACACGCGCCCCGCCCCACGCGCGCCAAGACACCCCGCGCCCCCGCCGCCGGAAGAGCCGCCCCGCGCAGTCTGTACCCCCTGCGGACAAAGGCACACATTCCCCCCCCCGCCGCCACCCTTGCCCCGCCCCCTTGCCCCGCGCAAGGCGGGCGGGCTTTCCGTTCCCCCGCGCGGATAAAGGCACACATTCGCCGCCCGCACGCCGCCGCCCGCACCCCCCGCCGCCGCATT
>CAVGTC010000011.1:0-30769 GCA_963632255.1 Lachnospiraceae bacterium
TACAGGCAAAAATAAAGGGACATTCCTCTCGGGATGTCCCAATCTTGTAGTACAAAGATAATACATTTTCGGGCGTTTTGCAAATGGGTCAAATCAGCCCGTGTTTTTCAAAATGTCAGTTTTTTGCCAGTTTTGCTTACTTTTTGTCCAAACGTCATGCCGTCAAAAACGCCGCCAGCCCCATGGCGGACGGCATTTTCCTTATTTCTGCTCTCTCTTTCTGACTCTGCTATTCCGCTGGTATATTTTCCGTGCTTAGAATTTTCCCCAAATGGTACTCCATCTTTATTGCCGGATATTCCGTGCCATCCCCGTTGAAGTCATAAAAGATAGGCTCCCCATTCTCGTCTTCAAGTTGGTAAGCGTCTATATCTACCACCTCTACGACAAGGCGGGGGGCATCTTTTCTTCTTCCGTTTATCAGCTTCAGTGCATCATAGCCCCGTGTCACGATGTTGAACGGCCCGTCTCCGGGGATTTTGCTGATGTCAAGTGTTTTGTATTCCTTCCCGTCATATTCAAAGTGAATATAACGGGATACATTTGACGGGTACACAAGGCGGGTTTCCACCTTTTGCTCCCCACGCAAAATGGCGTAGAAGTTGTCCTTGGTAATCTGTAAGGTTTGTATTTCCATGGCAGAAAATCTTTTGTTGCGGGTGCAAGAGTCGAACTTGCCATCTCCTGTAAGTCAAACAGACGAGCCACCGCCGTGCCTCACCGCGCCTTGTGCGTCATGATGTCCAGCACACGGCGGTCGGTCTCGTTCATCGCCTCGGCGCCGATGCTCACGAGGTTACGTATGCTTTGGTCGACGTCGTCGTCGATGATGCCCTCCACGCTCGTCACGCAGTTGCCCTGCATGGCCAGCATGGCCGACAGCACCGCCGTGCCCACACCCGTGGTGAGCTTCAAGGCGCAGCTGGGCTTCGCCCCGTCGCATATCATGCCCGTAAGGTTTGCAATCATGTTTTTCACCGCATAGCCCGCCTGCTCGAAACCGCCGCCCATAAGGTAGGTGAGGCCGCAGCTGGAGCCCGTCGCCGCCACTACGCAGCCGCACAGCGCCGAGAGCGGGCCGAGGCTCTGCTTGATGTATACGGCCGTGAGGTGGGACAGCATCAGGGCGCGCGTCAGCTCCTCCCCCGTGTTGTGGTTTTCCTCGGCGAATACCACGACGGGGTTTGTGGCGCAGATGCCCTGGTTGCCCGACCCCGAGTTGCTCATCACCGGAATGCTCGCCCCCGCCATGCGCGCGTCGCAGGCGCACGCTGTACTGGAGAGTATGTGCGAAAAGATGGTGTCACCCATGATGCCGCGTCCGAGGGGGCGCGAGAGGGCTTTGCCGAGGCAGTGGCCGTAGTTGCCCGCCAGCGAGAGGCGCGCCGCCTCGGTGTTGAGCCGCCGCGCCTCGTCTATGAACTGTATCTCCTCGAGCGGCGCGTCGGTGGCGTACTCCCACACGCGGCGCAGCGTGAGCGCGGGGGTGTCGTCCTCTCCCGCGCCGCCGTCCGCCCCAGTCAGCGGGCGCTCCTCCAGCACGTGTCCGTCGCGTGCCACGCGCACAAAGCGGGTGTGCCCGCCGGCTATCACGGCCTCTCCCTCATGCCCGTCGGCCGTGCGGCACACGGCACGCACGTAGAGCTTGTGCGGCGCGTCGGGGGCGAGCGAGATGCGCACGCGTCCCTCAGCCATAAAGGCTTTGGCGTGCTCCACCTCCTCTGGCGTGCAGCACGCCAGTGCCTCCAGCTCCAGCTCGGGCCGGCCCGCCAGCGCGCCGAGTGCCACGGCGACGGGCAGTCCCGTCATACCCGTGCCCGGCACGCCCACTCCCATGGCGTTTTTCAGGATGTTGGCACTCAGCTCCACCGCCGCTTCCGCCGGCTCGCCCCCGGCGGCGCGGGCGGCACGGGCGGCGGCAAGTGCCACGCAAACGGGTTCGGTGCAGCCGGTGGCGGGCGCCACGTTGCGGCGCACAAGGCGGGTGATGCTTTCTCTCTCGGCGGGTGTGAGCATAGGGCGGTGTGGTTTGTGTGCGGGTCGTGCGGGTGGTGATATGACGAAAGGCGGAGGCGGCTTGGGGCTGTTTCCGCTTTCCGGGGGAGATGCGCCCTTTTCCGGGAAAAGCGCGTTGCCACGCCGCGCATTGCGGGGGTTCCCGTAACGGGAGGGCACGCCACGCCCGGCAAATGTACGCATTAATTACCGCGCCTGCGTCCCGCCGTGCCCTTCCATGTCCCGCAGCACGCCCTTTTCGCCGCCGGCAGCGCGGCGGCGCGGCAAAATATTCGTACCTTCGCACCGAAAACAAGGCCGGGCGCGGCACTGCGGCACGGCGGGCGAAGCACCCGCGGGCGGTTGGCGCGGCCGCCGCACACCCGCCAACCATCACCGATTATGATCAACAGAGAACTGATAAGGCTGAAGACGGTTCAGCTTGTGTACGCCTATTACCAGAATGAGGGCAAGACGCTTGAGACTGCGGAGAAGGAACTCACTTTCTCGCTGGAGAAAGCCTATGACCTCTACCTCTACCTTCTTTCCCTCCTTGTCGAGCTGCGCCGCGCCGGCGAGCGCCGTGACAGCGCACGCCTCGCGAGGGAGCAGCGCACGGGAGCCGTATCGGAAACTATGACGGCAGACAGGCTGATGGCGGAAAACCGCCTCCTGCTACAGCTGGAGGAGAACGAGGCTCTCGCCGACTACCGCGAAAGCCGCAAGGAGCAGTGGCCGGAAGAGGACGCCGTGGTGAAGAAGCTTTACGCACTGTGCGTGGAGAGCGAGGCAATGGCGGCGTACATGGAAGCCGGTGACTACGGTTACAAACCCTCGCGCGAGCTGGTGCGCAAGCTGTACAAGACGCTTGTGTGCGACAGCGACATACTCGACTCGATGCTGGAGGACCACTCGCTCTACTGGAACGACGACAAGGATGTGGTGGACTCCTTCGTACTGAAAACCATAAAGCGCTTCAACGAAGACAGCAAGCCCTCACAGCCGCTGCTGCCCGAGTACGCCGTCGACGAGGACCGAGACTTCGCCCACACGCTCTTCCGCACCGCACTGGAGCGCGGCCCGGAGCTGCGCGAGCTTATCCGCGCCAACACGAAGAACTGGGAGTTCAACCGTCTGGCTTTCATGGACGTGGTGATAATGCAGGTGGCTCTGGCGGAGATTCTCACCTTTGACAGCATACCGCTCAACGTATCCTTCAACGAGTACCTCGACATAGCCTCCGCGTACAGCACACCGCGCAGCGCGTCGTACATCAACGGCATGCTTGACGGCATAGTGCACCGACTGCAGCAGGAGGGGCGCACCGAGAAGCGCCGCCTGACGCGCGAGACGGAGAAAGCCACCGCCAAGGTGGCTGGAAAGATGGCGGAAGAGGCAACAAAAGAGGACTGAACCCAACTAACACCCCATAAAAAACCACAAAGATGAACTTTACACTTATGCAGGCCGCACAACAGGGCGGCGGGATGTCGATGATTGTGATGCTGGTGGTGCTTTTCGCCATCATGTACTTCTTCATGATTCGTCCGCAGAGCAAGAAGCAGAAAGAAATACAGAAGTTCCGCAACGCCCTTTCCACGGGTCAGGCGGTCATCACCATCGGCGGGCTGCACGGCACCGTGAAGTCCATCAACGAGGAAGACGGCACCGTGACGCTTGAGGTGGCGACGGGCGTGAAGCTGGTATTCTCCAAGGATGCCATCAACCCCGTGCCCGCCCCCGCGCCGGCAAAGAAGTGAGCCGCGCCGCACGGTGACGCGGACGGCCGCCTATATATAGGTATAAGGCGGCATTTGAGCGGCGTGCGCCACATTCGCGGCGTGCGACGCGGAAGTGCCGCCGCCCCACAGCGGAAGCCACACGCCGTCCATTCCCCCAACCCTACAACCCTTTTTCAGCCGATGGCAACGAAGCTGGGACAAACAGCCGGGTACGTCTGCTCAAAGATATGGAGCAAACGCTTCCTGGCTTTTCTTTTTTTTCTTTCCCTGTCCGCCATGTTCTGGTTTTTCCAGACACTGCGCGAGACGGGCGAGCGCGAGTATGACGTACCGGTGCGTCTTCGCGGTGTGCCGGACAATGTGGTGATAACCACCCCGCCGCCCGCCTCATTGCACATCACCCTGCGCGACAAGGTGGTACTGCTTCTGTTATACGACCTTGACGGGATACGCCCGGTGGAGATAGACTTCGCCTCGGTGGCGGGTACGGCAGGTCATGTCACGCTGCAGACCTCCGAGCTGCTGCGGCAGATGAAGAGCCAGCTGGACCCCGGCACACAGATGCTTTCGGCAAAGCCGGAAACGGTGGAGTTTTTCTACAACTACGGGCAGTGCAAGCGCGTGCCGCTGGTGGTGGACGCAGACGCGCGGACTGGGGGGATGTTCAGCCTCACCTCCAAGCGCGCGTGCCATGATTCGGTGACGGTATACGCCTCCAGCGAGCTTCTGGAAACCATCACCGCCGCACACACACGCCGCGTGACGCTGCGCGGCATAACCGACACGACGCGCGTCAAAGCGGAGGTGCAGCCGGTGCGCGGGGCAAAGTTTGTGCCGGACTCCACCACCGTCACCTTCTGCGTCGACCGCCTTGTGGAGAAGACGGTGCAGGTGCCCGTGCGACAGGTCAATTTCCCCGCATCCAAGCAGCTACGCACCTTCCCCGCCTCCGTGAAAGTGTCCTTCCAAGTGACGATGGGGCAGTACCGCAACGTGACAAATGAGAGCTTCGTGCTGGCGGTAAACTACGAAGACCTGCTGCAGTCCCCGCAGAAATGCCACCTCTCGCTAAAGTCGGTGCCAAGCGGGGTGTCGCACGTGCGCATCAATCCGCAGGACGTGGAATACGTCATTGAGGAAATCCCTGAAAGCGAATGACAGTTCCCCACTCCGCCCCGCGTTCTTTCCACCTCCCGCCCCCTCCCCCGCTCCTTTCGCGTGCCGGGGTGCTGCTTGTCGGCGTGACGGGCGGCATAGGCAGCGGCAAGAGCCACCTGTGCTCACGCATTGAGGCGGCGGGACATCCCGTTTTTTACTGCGACGACGAGGCAAAACGCATCATACGCACCTCGTTCTCCGCAAAAAAGGCTCTCCGCTCCGTTGTGGGCGAGGAGGTATATGACACGGATGGGCGGCTTGTGAAACAGGTCCTCGCATCCTACCTCTGCCAGGGGCGCGGCAACGCCGCCCGCGTCGACGCGGTGGTGCATCCCCGTGTGGCGGAGGCTTTCATCGCCCGCGCGCAGCAGATGGCGAATGCACTGCCGACGGGGGCGCATCTCGCTGCACAGCGTACACTGGGATACCAAGCCCCGCTTGTCCCCGGTAAGATTCTCTCTCGCGTTGCGTCCTCCATATATGCACTCACTGACGCGACGACGGATTTCCCTGCTTCTTTCCTGCGGCGTTACCCGCGCCGCGACGGCACGCAAGACTGGACGGGTGTTTCCCCGGACAACAGTGAAGAAAGTTTTGCCCCAGCCACCACCGGACAACCCATGCGGACAGGTCTGAAAGAGTTTCTTGCCGCATGTCCGCCGGGGCGCGTGCTTTTCATGGAGTGCGCCCTGCTTTTTGACTCGGGCTTCGACAGCCTTGTGGACCGCACACTGCTTGTGCATGCCTCCGACGAGACCCGCCTGCGCCGCGTCATGGCGCGGGACGGCATAAGTCGCGCCGCCGCGCAGGCGTGGATGGACTTACAGATGACGGAGGAGGAGCGGATACGCCGCGCCGACATCGTGGTGGACAACGAGGAGGACGACACTCCGACGAAATAGGGGAAATGCCAAGCCAAGCCAAGACAAAATGTATGGCAAAGCGGGGTAAGCCGGCTGCCGCACACGCTCCTGCAAAAAAACGATGCCGCCCCTTGCGCTTTTACAGCGCAAGGGGCGGCAGTATTATAGGATGGCTCTATTGAATTACCACCGCAGACGATATGCACGGGGTCATGAGCACATAAAGAGCAGCACGGCCTGTGCCGTTAGTATTCGCAGGAACATTGCAAGCGGGTAAACCGTGGAGTAGCCCACCGAAGGCGCGTCGTTGTTGGCCGTCTGGTTGGCGTAACCCAACGCGGGAGGGTCGGTGGTGGAGCCGGCTATCACGCCCATAAGCGTGAAGTAGTTTAGCTTGAACTTCATGCGTCCCACGGTCCCCATAATAAGCAATGGTATCACCGTGACAAGGAAACCCACACCCACGTAAAGCAGTCCGTCGCCGTGTACCACGGTAGTCCAGAAGTTGGCTCCCGCCTTGATTCCCACCGAAGCGAGGAAGAGGATGAGCCCAATCTCGCGCAAGAGCAGGTTGGCCGAAGTGGTGGTGTAGGTCACAATGTGGAACTTGTAACCATACGCGCCTGCGAGGATAGCGATGATGAGCGGTCCGCCGGCGAGTCCCAGCTTAAGCGGCGTGGCCATGCCCGGGAACTGGAACGGCAGGCTACCGAAGATGATACCCACGAGTATGCCGAGGAAGATGGAACCCACGTTGGGGTGGTCAAGACGTTTCACAGAGTTGCCCAGCACGCGCTCAACGCGGTTGACGCAGTCCTCGGGACCGGCCACCATAAGGCGGTCGCCAATCTGGATGCGCAGCGAACGGTCAGCAAAGAGATCCATACCCGAGCGGGTGATACGCGTCACGTTCACGCCGTAGATGGAGCTGAAGTGCATCTGTCCGAAAGTCTTTCCGTTTACGTCAGCCTGCGTCACAAGGATGCGCTTGGACACGACGGGTGCTTTCTCCGCCTGCCAGTCAAGCTCCACCTCCGTACCCACGAAAGCCTTCACCGCCTCCGAGTCGTCCTCGGCGCAGACGGCGTTCATCTCGTCGCCGATGTGTATGATGGTGTCCTTGTTGGGGCTGAACACCTGGTCGCCGTGGCGGTAGTGCGTACACACAAACGAGCGGCCGAGGAAAGTGGTGAGCTGTGAAAATGTACGGCCGGAAAGGGCGGGGTTCTCCACGCGAAGCGACATATGGTGGGGCTTGGCGTGCGGGTCGTCCTCCTGGCTGTGGCGTATTTCCTCTTCTTCTTTCTCCAGCTTGATGCGGCAGATGTAGCGTACGGCAATCGTCGCGCCGATGATGCCCAGCACGCCGAGAGGGTAGGCGCAGGCGTAACCCGAGGCTATGTTGCTGTCACCCATGTCTATGCCGAGCGTGGTGATGGCCTCCTGTGCGGCGCCAAGGCCCGGCGTATTGGTCACCGCTCCGCAAAGCACGCCAACGGCCATCGGCAGACTCTTCGGGTCGCTCGTGTCAAAGAAGATGTAGTAGAGCGCAAGTAGCGTGACGATGTTGAGTGCCACGATGCCGATGGTGATGAGGTTCATGTGGATGCCGTCCTTCTTGAATGACTGGAAGAAACCGGGTCCCACCTGCAAACCGATGCAGTATACAAAGAGGATAAGCCCGAAGTCCTGAATGAAAGTCAGCACCTTTGCCGGACAGGCAAAGCCGCCGTCGGGGTCGGCAATGCCGAGCGACTGGTAGATGTGCCCCACCACGATGCCGGCGAAGAGGACGAATGTCACGCCCAGCGAGATGCTGCCTATCTTGATCTTGCCGAGTACCACGCCCACAGCGATGACCAAGGAGAAGAGCAGCACAATGTGCGCCACCGTCCCCGTTTGGGTGAAAAGAGATTGAAACCAATCCATGCAGTTAGGTTTAAGACGGGGCCTATAAATTAGCACTGCCCGCTCCGCGACCTTGTGTCGCGCCGGTCTGCTCCCTTTGGCGGAAAGCTATACCGGGGATGGGGGCGTGGCTGACCCGTTATTGTGAGAAAGAGATTGTCCCGGTGGTAATTTATATAACCCACCTTATGTGCCTCGGCGTGCGCGACATAACCGCGTGCCATCGGGCAGTCCGTCGTTGCGGCGGGACAACCCATACCGCAAAGTTCCGGAAACGTGCAAAGGTAAAAAGAAAAACGGGGAATGAGGGTGGCGGGAAGGCGAAAGCCACACGCAACAGAAACTGTCGGGGCGCACCAAACACACGTTTTGTATTATTATAAGGGTCTATAAAGATTTGCGCTTTTCAGTGTTTCCCCTCCTCCGTGTCGGGTGTCGCGCGAACGGGGTTTCCCGACGCCATCACAAGCAACAGGCGGCTGCAAAGCTCGTCAGCAGTCACCGCGTCGTCGCTGAGGTCGTAGCGTACCACCGGGGAGCCGTCACCCCCAAACGTCACCTCGACAAAGAAATGGCGGGCAGTAACGTTATCCTCGTCCACGGCCACGTCCTTGCATTCCGCACGGGCGGCGGCGAGGAAGGAACCCTTGTTTTCATGCCCCAAGATACCGAGCGACTCCACCAGCGGCCGCGCGGAGACATTATCAGCCCGAGCCGCGCACACGGTCGCACCGTCCGCAAGCTCCACCTCCTCACGGAAGCGGAAAGCGAGCAGGTCGGAAAAGTTGCGCAGCACGCCGTCAATGAAAATCTTTCCCGCCCCCACGAAGATGTCCACATCCGCCCGCAGGTCGAACGCCTTGTACGTGGGCATGCAGTAGAGCGTGTTTACCGCCGTGGGGAAGCCGCACAGCATGCGCACCTCGCGCTGCTTTTCATAGTACGCCTCCTCCTCGGCGAAGTCGGCTTGCATCTTCCGCAGATTGTCGGCACGCTCCGCCGCCAGCCGTTTCCTTATACGCCCCATACGCACGCAGCCCCAGATGAAAAGACCCAGTGCGACGCAGAGGGGGAGCAGACACCACAACGTCCCCTTGAAAAGACCTATGAGGAAAAGCACTACACAGACAATGTCTGCCACAAACTCCGCACAGGTGCTCTTCAACATGACATCCTCGGGCATCGTCACCTTGACGGGACCGTAGGGATTTTCGGCCTCATGCAGCTCTTCCCTGATTTCTTCCAGCGATTTCTCTTCCATTGTCATTGGTAATAGTAAAAACACTGCCGCGCTACCCGCGCGGACAACACTTACGATATGCAAATATAACGAACCGGCCTGCACACCGGGAAACTTTTGCTTAAAGGAAGCGTCTAAGGCCGCGTGCCCCAAACGTAGGTGACGCCGCGCCACTCGGTGAAAGGCGACTCGCCCGCGAGCGGGAAATGCGTGCGGGGGACTCCCTCCGCGTCAAACACCACCACCTCGCGCGGCAGTCTTTCCCCGTCAGGCAAAACCACCGCGGCGAAAGCCACGCGGCGGAAAGACAGGTGCGGATAGAGTTTCTCCCAGTCGTCCATACCTTATATATATAGGAGTGTGGTGCGCTCAGTCGTCCAGCACCACCGCGCGCATGTAGTCTTTCAGGTGGAAAGGTCCTTTCCCATAGCCGCCCTGCGAGTCGGAAACGAGCAGCAGGGTCTGCCGCCCATCGGCAAGGCGGCGACCGGGACACATCCCCTCATAGTTGGCGAAATTCTGACGCAGGAGCGTCACTCCCGTCGTCATCTCGCAAAGCAGGCGCTTGGGCAGGAAAGCACTGTCGGGCAGCAGGCGGAGGTCGGACTCGGCGGTCACGTCACACGCCCCGCGCGGGTCGGTGACGAAAAGGCGGCAAGTGACTGTCGCGCCAAGGTAGCGTGGCGGCACGTTGGCCTCGCGCTCCATCACGACGAGCCGCCCGTCGGGCAGCGCGGCAATTTCCGACACGCCGAAAGCGTATATTTTTCCGAAGTCAGAGGCACGCCCCGCCTCAGTTTTGTAGGCGTACTGCGCGGTCGGGCGGAGGTCGTCACCAAACGACTGCACGCGCAGCAGATTGGCCGTGCCGGGTGCCGAGGGCGAGGCCGCCCTCCCGTCGCGCTGCAGCGTGCTTTCGGTGGTTGTCCAAAAAAGGCGGGTGGCGGGGCAGTAGGCAAGCGACTCGAAGCCGTAGTTGGGCACTATCTCCGTGTGGGCAAACATCTCCGGCACGTCAAGTCCGCGCCCCGTGGGTCGCCCACGCATGTCGTACTCAAGCACCTGCTGGTCGCCCTCGCCGCTGATGAAGACGGTGGAGTCAGCGGGGAAGAATGCCACGCCCTCGCAGTCGCGCGGCGAGCGGCGGGAAGAGCCGGAACGGGCGGAGGAGGTGGAAACAGCAGCGGCGGAGTCGGGGCGGAAACCCTCCACCCGCACGTCCGTCACGTCACCCGTAAGGCTGTCCTGGCTGACGCTGAATACAAAGAAACCCGCCACGGGTTCGTCGTCGCTCACCACTGCGTAACGCTCGCCGCCGAGGGGGGCGATGCCGCTGTACCCCGCCGCCCGCACACCCCATTTTGCCATGGAGCGCTGGCGCAGCGCGGTGCCCTTTTGCGCGGCGGCGGAAAAGGCAAAGGTGAAAGCCAGCAAGGCGGAAAGCAGTGTGCGTGAAAACATAGCGGGTGGAGAATATTCTGTCAGTTACGGTCGGGCGGCACGCCGGGGCGGTCGTCACTCGTCAAGCAGCAAGTCCATCACCATAGGCTGTGCAGCCATAAACATCGCGGCAAGCCCGCCGGGCGTGACGATGCTGTCGGGACGGGTCTCGGTGAGGCGCACGCGCCCGTTCTCCACGATATAGTAGCCGTTATTCTCGGGTATGGAGAGGTCACCCTGCACGCCGACATGCAGCTGGAAGCCCGGGTTGGGCGCGGCAATGGCGGAGAGGAAGCGCGGCACGTCTATGACGCGTGCCAAGGCGTAGGGCTCGCTGCCTTTGAGCGAACCGGGCAGGCAGAAGCGGCGGTACACCTGCTGCACGCCGCACTCACGGCACAAGTACTGCACAAAAGCGGCGCGGGTGGCAGCCTCGGTGATGGCCAGCGTGCGTATGAAGACACGTCCGTCGGTCTCCCTCATGGCAAGGCAGAACCCCGTCATGCGGCGCTTGCGGTAGGCGGTGAGCACATAGGCGTCACCGAGGTCGGCCGCGGAGAGCGCGGCGAAGAAGTCTGCCTCGGTGGGATGCACCATAAAGGGGAGCGTGGAGGTGAGACGGCGGTAGAAGACATAAAGCGACCCCGGCCACTCGTCGGGACGCTCCACGGTGATTTTGTCCGTCTCGCCGTCCTGCGACACGTCGAGGGGCAGCTCCTGGCGGTACACCGCCGGCCAGTACGAGCCGTGGTCGGGACGCTCGAAATAGGCACGCGCCCCCTCGCCTTTCGGGATGAGGAAACTCAGCGCGGCACCCTGCGCGTAAAGACGGCGGTGGGCTTCCTGCAAGAGGTTGGCGGCATAGCCCGCTCGACGGAAGCCAGGCTTCGTGGCAAGTCCGCTGAGGTAACCCACGTGCGTCACCGTGCCGTAAAAGGTCATGCGGTAGGGGCGCACGTCAAGCGCGGTCACCACATCGCCGTCGCGGCGTACGGTGAGCAGGTTTTGCGGGGCGTATTTCTCCTCAAAGTACACGTTGAGGAAATCGTCGTCAAGGGGGAGGCACTCGCTCCAAAGGGCGCGTGTCTGCACCTTTATATCTTCGGGGGTGAAAAGCATGGATGGGGTTTTGTTTTCAAGAAAGGAAAAACTCTCACTCGGCGGCGTAAAAACGCGTGTAGGCGGAGCTGCCCGCCAAGGTGCTTACGGTGACGGACACGGAGTCCGTGCCGCGCCGAAGCCTGCCGGAAAGCTGTGAGAGCGGCAGCGACACATAAGCCGTGCGCGTGTAGTAGGCCGCGTCGTCACTTTGCTGGTGAAGCAGGCGGAGGCGCAGTGTGCGCGTGCCGTCGGCGTTTTGCCGCAAGCCCGCCTCGTGAAAGGCGAAAGCATGCGACACGCTGTTCTCGGTAAGCAGCGACAGCTTGAAATTGAGGTATTTGCCGCTCGACCAGCACGCCGCCACTTTCCCGACAGGCTTGTCAAGCACGAGGGTCTCGGCGGGGAACACTTTCGGCTCGGGCGCCAGGAAAGTGGATACCGACGCGACGGACACGCCTCCGTCGCCGCGCGTGTAGGCCACTGCGGCGCGGTAGAGGGTGTCCGCCCTCAGTGCCTTCACGCCGTCGGCGGACAGCACGGCGCACGTCTCGCCGTTGTCTCGCTCAAGGCGTTGCGGCAGTCCGTCCGCCCCCGTCGCCACGTCGGCCAACTCCTGTATGTAGGCGGGTGCGGCATCGTCACCGTCCGAGCAGGCGGCGGCAAACGGCAGGGCGGCAAGCAGTACTGCGGCGAAAGGCTTTCTCATAAGCGGCGGGGGTAAGAGGGTTATCGCGGAAACGCGTGAGGCGGACCGCACGGAATTAGAGCCTCAGCCGCGCGTGGCGGCGAGGTGGTTGACAAGCGGATTGGCGTACATGGTGAGAAGCCGCTCGCGGAGGAAAGGCACGTCGGGTGCGGGCAGGTCGACAAGGGCGATGCGCCCGGAGAGGTACTTCTCAAAGTCGGCCTTGTCCGCCTCCGTGTAATGCGGGGCGAAATCGGCCGTACCGCGCAGCAGGTCGAGGGCAATAAAGTTTGACTTATACACGCGGTAGCCGGCGTGTATCTCCCTGTCCATCCGCCGCGCCACCTCCTTGAAGAAGTCCGCCTTGGGGCATCCGGCGAGCTGGTCAATCCACTCGTTGACGGGCGTACCCGTATGGTAATGCACGCCGCCCTTGAAGCCGAAGATACCCGTGCGCATGTTGGCGAGGTCGTCCGCCTGGCTCTTCCGGTAGCCCGGGTCGTCACGCTTCTGCTGAAACTCCTTCGCCTTGAGGTAGTCGCAGGGGTCGTACTCGTAGGATATGCTGAGCGGCACGATATTGAGGGCGCGAAGACTCTCCAACGGAGTGCCCGCGCCGCCCATCGCCATCATTTTGAGGACGGACTCCTGCGTGCGGTCGTCGGAGTCCTTGGCGCGTCCCTCGCGCTGGGCAATCCACACGTTCTCGCCCTTTTCGGCAATGGCGTAGTGCATGTACCGGCTCATCAGCCGGCTGCATGCCAGCATCTCGCGCATGGAGGCGGAACGGCGCACGATGAAGGACTTGTTCACCCTCACGAGGGTCTTTATCCAAGGGTATATTAGAAGGTTGTCTCCTATGGCAATCTCCGTCGTGTTGCCGAAGCCGTTCTCTATGAGCAGGACGCTGAGGAAAGCGGAGTCGAGCACAATGTCGCGGTGGTTGGACACAAAGGTGTGGCTGCCCGTGCGTGCGGCGGCGGGCAGGCTCTCCGCGTCAAGCGAGAAGTCAGTGCAACACTTCGCCACGAGCTGCCTTACGAGAGGGTACAGAAAGGTTTTCTGCACTTCAAGATTGTCGCGGCAGGCGTAAAGCTGCTCGCGCAGCCGCTCCATCGGGATGTCCTTGAAGAAAGACTGTAATATCCCGCGGAAAGTTGCATCGCCCATCAGCTCGTCAAAGGCGGCAGGCAGCTCCTCCGGCGCGACGGGGCGTATGGAGTCGAAATCGGATAGGGTCATGGTTGGTAATAGGGCGGATAAGGTTTCAGGCAAGTTTACCCTCAATGATGTCGCTCAGAACATCCTTGATGTCAAGTCCGGCGGCACGCACCTGCTGCGGGATGAAGCTCGTGGCTGTCATGCCCGGCGTGGTGTTAATCTCTATGAGGTTGATTTGCTCGTCACCTTTCTCCCCGCTAAGGATGTAGTCGATGCGGATGATGCCGTAGCAGCCGAGGAGGTCGTACACGCGCTTCGTAGTTTCGGCGACATGCTCTGCCGTGCGCGGGTCGATGCGGGCGGGCGTTATTTCGCTCACCTTGCCGTTGTATTTCGCGTCGTAGTCAAAAAACTCCTCCGTGGTGACCACCTCCGTGATGGGGAAAGTGACCAGCGTGCCGTCCGCGCGGCGGTAGCAGCCGCATGTTATCTCCGTGCCGCACACCATCTGCTCGGCCATCACCTCGCAGCTCTCGGCCATGGCCTTGTCGATGGCCGGCGCAAGCGCGTCCGCCGTCTTCACCTTTGTCACGCCGAAGCTCGACCCACCCGCGTTTGGTTTGACGAAGAGCGGCAGCCCCAGCGACGCGACGATGCCGTCCACCGGCTCGGTGGCGTAGCCCCGGCGTAGCAGCACGGAACGGGCGATGTGCAGCCACGGGAAAGAGCGCAGGAAGTTGTTGAGCGCAAACTTGTTGAACGTGAGAGCCTCCACAAGCACGCCGCTGGTGGAGTACGGCAGTCCAATAAGGTCAAAATAGCCTTGCAGCACGCCGTTTTCCCCCGGTGTGCCATGAATGGTGATGTAGGCGAAGTCGAAAGCGTGGCGACCGTCCGAGGCCGTGAAGGAGAAGTCCGCGCGGTCGATGGCGCAGGTTTCCCCCTTGTAGTCCACCTTGCCGATTCCGTCCTTTATCTCCACGACATAGCAGTCGTACTTGTCCTTATCCATGAAGGAGAGGATGCCTGCGGCCGAGCGCAGGGAGACGTCGTGCTCGGAGGAGTCGCCCCCGGCAACGATAGCGATTGTGCGTTTCATCAGAGTAAGCAATATCAATCTTTCCCCGGCGGTTATTTCAGTCCCGCCGTGTAAGTGTCCCATTTCTCAAGCAGCCGCGCCATGTCGTCCGGCATCGGCGCGGTGAAGTCCATCTCCCGTCCCGTGCGCGGGTGGCGGAAGCCCAGGGTGCGGGCGTGCAGCGCCTGGCGCGGGCAGAGGGAGAGGCAGTTGTGTATGAAAGTGCGGTAGGTGCCGCTCTGTGTGCCGCGCAATATGACATCGCCGCCGTAGCGCGCATCGCCGAAGAGCGGGTGGCCGATGTGGCGCATATGGGCGCGTATCTGGTGCGTGCGGCCGGTCTCAAGCACGCACTCCACCAGCGACACGTAGCCGTAGCGGCGCAGCACGCTGTAATGGGTGACGGCGGTCTTCCCCACGCCCAAGGACGGCGGGAAGACGGACATTTGCAGGCGGTCGTGCGGGTCGCGGGCGATGTTGCCCTCGATGCGCCCCACATCCTCCTGGAAGTTTCCCCAGACGAGGGCGTTGTAGCGGCGGCGCGTGGTCTTGTTGAAAAACTGCACACCGAGTCCCGTCTTCGCCTCGGGTGTCTTTGCCACGACAAGCAGCCCCGAGGTGTCCTTGTCTATGCGGTGCACCAGCCCCACGGCAGGGTCGTTGGCGTCATAGCCCGGCACGCCGCGCATGTGCCACGCCACGGCGTTGATGAGCGTGCCGGTGTAGTTGCCGCATCCGGGGTGAACCACCAGTCCGGCGGGTTTGTTCACCACCATGAGGTCGGTGTCCTCGTACACTATATCAAGTGGAATATCCTCCGGCTCAATGGTTGTCTCGTAGCGCGGGCGGTCGAGCAGCAGCGTCACCGTATCAAGCGGCTTTACGCGGTAGTTGCTTTTCACGGGTTGCCCGTTGACGTGTATGAAGCCCGCGCGTGCGGCGAGCTGTATGCGGTGGCGCGAGGTGTCGCGCAGGTGGTCGAGCAGGAACTTGTCCACGCGCAGCAGCTGCTGCCCCTTGTCCGCCACCACGCGGTAGTGTTCGTAAAGTCCGCCACCCTCGCCGCCGTCGTCGTCGCCGCCGTCATCATATGCGACATCATCACCGGCGCAGCTCCCAGCAGCGGCGCAACTTACCGTGTGCTGTCGCGTGTCCGGCGTGCCGCCCGTGCGGCTGTCAATTTGAATATCTGTATGTCCCGTGTCCTCCGTCATACGTTAGATGGGTGAGCTTTTAGTTTGCGAGAACCGGTGAGCTGCCCGTCCCGTCCGTCTCCCCGTCAAAGTCCTCCACGGGCGCGTTGAGTATATAGTCGAGGCTGTCGTTGCCGTTGTATTCCTCGTCGTTGCCACCTACGCCCACCACGAGCGTGACGGGCAAAGTGACGGAAACGCGGTCGCCCGAGCTTACCTCGCGCCCGTTCACCTTGACGGCCATCACCCAGTCGGGGTCGCCTTTGACATACTCGGGCGCACCGAGCTTGAAGCCCAGCACGCGCAGTTTGTCCTCCGCCTCGCGGCGCGAGCAGTTGCCCGCCACATCGGGAATGGGAATTTTGCGCGGCGCGTCCGCGTTGACCGTAAGTCCTATGACGCGCCCCGGCTTCACGCGGTCACCCGCCTTAATGGTTTGCTCAAGCACGGCGAAGGCGGCCTGGTTGTACACGTACCCCGTGTCCGTCACCTCCGCCTCAAGCCCCAGCGCGTGCAGCTTGCGCACGGCCGTCTCCTCGTTCATACCGTAAAGGTTGGGCACCTCCACCTCCTCACCGTGGTGTGTGTAGTGGGCGATGAAGACAAAGAGTCCGCACAGGAGGATGAACGACACCGCAACCATGCCGAGGCAGTTGCCGATGAGCATCCGCCCGAACAGCTTCCTGAAAAACTCCGAAAGGGTCATATCACGTTAAGGGTATACAGGTAGGGCACTTTGCGTTCCCTCCCGCCGAGCCGCAGCCCAGGTCGTGTCAAACTGGCGCAAGGCGAGCGCGACCAAACCCGTTTGAGACACCAAGCCGCAGCCCAGGTTATGCAAAGTTACATCAAAAAACGGGAGAAGTAAAGGCTCTTCCACTTGAAAGCCCTTACTTCCCCCGCAGCGTCGGCCGCGGCGGCGCGGCACAACGGCACGCGCAACCCGCCCTGCGGCCCGTCGCTTATCTCTTGCCGTGAACCTCGTCCGAAACGGTCAGCTTCTTGCGACCCTTTGCGCGGCGGGCAGCCAGCACGCGCCGGCCGTTGGCCGTCTGCATGCGCTCGCGGAAGCCATGCTTGTTCACTCTCTTTCTGTTGTGCGGTTGGTACGTTCTTTTCATCTCTGTTATGCTGTTTTTGTTTTGTTTCTACTCCGCAGCCCCCGCAGTTCGCGCCGCCACGGCGCAACCCGCGCAAGGGGTGCTTGTACGGGCTGCAAAATTAGGTGTTTTTTTCTTTACGGCAAAGCCGCCCGCCTTTTACTTTGTGGTGAAACGGCGCGACTGTTCCTCGATGAGTGCCTTGTCGTCGAAGTAGTCTATCTTCATTGCGCGGCGCACCTCGGAGAGTGTCTCGGCGGCCACGGCACGCGCTTCCTCGCAGCCCTTGCGCAGCATCTCGTATACTGCTGGAATGTCCTTCTCAAACTCCGCGCGGCGGCGTCGTATCGGCTCCAGCTCCTCCTGCAGTATATTGTTGAGGAACTTCTTCACTTTCATGTCACCCAGCCCGCCGCGGGTATAGTGTTCCTTCACCTCGTCCAGCGTCTGGTACTCGGGCCAGTAGGCGGCGAAATGCCCGGGGCGGCAGAAAGCGTCAAGGTAGGTGAAGACCGTATTTCCCTCAAGGTGTCCGGGATCCTCCACATGGATGTGCTGCGGGTCGGTGTACATTGACATCACTTTCTGCTTCACTTCTTTTTCGGTTTCGGAAAGGTAGATGCAGTTGCCGAGGCTCTTTGACATCTTCGCCTTTCCGTCAGTGCCCGGGAGGCGGCAGCACACGGCGTTTTGCGGGAGGAGAATCTCCGGCTCAACGAGCGTCTCGCCGTAGATGTGGTTGAAGCGGCGCACAATCTCGTTGGCCTGCTCAATCATGGGCTTCTGGTCCTCGCCGGCGGGCACCGTAGTGGCCTTGAATGCTGTGATGTCCGCCGCCTGGCTTATGGGATAGGTGAAGAAACCGACGGGTATGCTGCTCTCGAAGCCGCGCATTTGTATCTCCGTCTTCACCGTGGGGTTACGCTGCAGGCGGCTCACGGAAACAAGATCCATGAAATAGAACGACAGCTCGCACAGCTCGGGAATCTGGCTTTGGATAAAGAGCGTCACCTTGGAGGGGTCGAGACCCACGGAGAGGTAGTCGAGAGCCACTTCCACCACGTTTTGGCGCACTTTCTCGGGGTTGTCTATATTGTCGGTGAGGGCCTGCGCGTCGGCAATGAAGACAAACATGCGCTTGTACCCACCCTCGTTCTGCAACTCCACGCGCCGTTTGAGCGAGCCTACGTAGTGTCCGATGTGCAGGCGACCAGTGGGGCGGTCGCCCGTCAGTATCACTTTTTCCTTGGTCATTTCTTTCTCGTACTGCTTATTTGGATGGCAAAGTTAGTGCAAGGGCGTTGAAAGGCAAAACGTTTGCGCCCCCTACTTTCCCCGCCACGGACGGACGCGGCAACGCCGTCCTAGGCTGTTTTGCGCCGAAGCCAGAAAATCAAAGTGCAAGCAAAATGCCCCAAAACTGACGTCTGAAAAACGCGGACTGGTTTACAAGGAGTGTCAAAACATGGCACAGGCGAAAAAGAACACTGCATAGGGACATTTTTCGCAGGGCGCGAGACGCATTTTCCGTGCCCCGCCACGGCTACTGCGCCACCGTGCCCGCCGCCTCACGCAGCAGCCGCCGCGCCGTCTCTATGATAGTGTCCTCGCCCCGGGCAAAGTCGTCATCGGTCAAGGCCGCCGCCACGTCGGGGTCGATGCCCATCTCCGTAAGCTGCATGGAGCGGTCATACATAGGGCAGGCCGAGAAACGCATGCTCCACCCGTTGGGCAGCTCGGCGGTGAAAGGCATGCCCGCGCCGCCGCCCGTACGGTCGCCCACGACGGTGACTCGCGGCATACCTTTGAGGTACATCACGAAGCTGTTGGCCGCGCTGTACGTGCGGCGGTTGGTCAGCACGGCCACGCCCTTTTGCCAGCGCAAGCCCGTGAAAGGCTTGAGCGTGACGGCCTCGGGCGAGGAAAAGTCGTCGTGCCCCGTCCCTGTCTTGTGGCACATGTAGGCCACGGTCTGCTCTTCGTTGGCGAAAAGCGAGGCCAGCTTCTCCGCCGAGGTGAGCAGTCCGCCCCCGTTGCTGCGCACGTCTACAATGAGTCCGTCGCACAGTGCCAGTCCGCGCATCATCTCCTGCAGGTTGCCATCGCCAAAGCCCGAGGAAAAGGACGCGCAGCGCACATAGCCAATGTTGTCGTCAAGCACGCGGTAGCTCAGTCCCGAGGTTGTACAGTAGTCCTCGGTGCGTCCGAGATAGCGGCGCGTGAGCGTGTCGCTGTAGTTGGCGGGGTAGTCGTCATACCAGCTGCCGTAACGCGCCACGTCGTGCGAGGCGTAGAGGTTGGCGTGCCCGTCGCGCAACTCGGCCATCATGGCGGCCAGCACCTCGAAAAGCTGGCGGTCGCTCATCCCGTCGGTGACGGCGGGCGAGTATTTCTCGCGCACGGCCGCCCAGTCAAGCCCGTATTCGGCTTTCTTGTAAGAGAAGAAGCAATAACGCTCGTCAAGGGTTTTCCAAAACGACTCGAAATTGCCGCGCGGGGTGTCGTCCGCCACCTCCTCCCTCACACAGGACGGGAGGCAGAGCAGCCACATCGCGGTCAGCGCAAGCAGCGGCAGCCGCCGGGCGGCGCGGCGGAGGGTAGTCAGCGTAGTATGCATAAGCTGCGGGTGTAACCTATCATGAATGTGTTGCGCCAGGCGTGACGTTTGAGTCCGCCGAGCTTGCTCTGCCGCACGTCGGAGAGCCAGCCCAGCGTCACCCTCGCCCCAAACACGGGCACTTCAAGCAGCGCGGCGAGGCGGGCGGAAGGGGCGTTGGCGGGATGGGTGAAATGCACCGTGCCGCCGCTGTGCCCCAGCGAGAATATCTCATAGTACGACTGCCCGTACTGCGGGGCGAACTGCACGCCGACCACGGGTGCCGAAAGCTCGAGTGTGGCTTTCGCCTCGCGGCGGAAGAGGGGGAAAGTGTACTCGGCCAGCGCGGCGGCGAGGAGCGACGCGCCGAGACGCCCCTGCGCGGGATTGTTGGAGGCGCGGGTGTTGTAGGTGAAGCCGCCGAAGACCTCGGTCATCCCGCCGGCACAAAGGCGCAGGCGGGCGGCGGGCCGCCAGTTGTACAGCCAGCCGCCGGCGGCGGACAACTCGCCGTCCCACTCCTTTCCGTCATCGGTGGGCGAGTGCAGGTAGGCGAGGTGCCCCGTGTACTCGGCCAGCACGGTGACGCGGCTGTTGCCCCAGCGGGCGCGGCGCTCGGTGCGGTGCAGCAGGGCGAAGTCCGGCCCGGTGTATTCAAGCGGCGTGAGGTAGGTGTCAAGCACGTTGCCGCGCCCGGCGCCCCACAACCACGCCCGGCGCGTGGAGGCTTCCTTGAAGTAGTTGCGGCTGGGCGGAATGACGCACCCCACCCTGCCCCGCACGGCCGGCGGCACGGCCGTCTGGGTGCGGGCTGTGTCGGCGGAGGAGGCGGCGGGAGCGGCGGACACGCTGTCTGCCACCGCCGTAGCCTGAGCCGTGACGGCGGCGGGCGACAACGTGGCAGCAAACGCGACGGTGGCAAAACAACGGGTAAGGCGCGCTTTTACCCTCATTTTCCCTCCTTTTCGGTTGCCGATTCCTTGTTTTTCTTCATCCTCGCCTTCACCACGAGATACACCACGGTCACCACGGCCAGCGCAAGCAGCACATAGCCTATCTCGTGGCTGTACTTCGTGGCGAGGCGGTATACATCGTCGGTGGTCTTCACGTCTGTGTAGTGGTAGATGGCCACGCCGATGAGCGCCAGCACGCCGTTCCAGGCCGCCGCGCCGAGGGTGGTGTAGAGCAGGAAAGAGGGCAGCCGCATCCCCGCCAGTCCCGCAGGAATGCTGATGAGCTGTCGCACGGCCGGCACGAGGCGGCCGAAGAAAGTGGAGGCCGCGCCGTGCCGGCGGAAAAATTCCTCCGACTTCTCCACTGCGGCGCGGTCGATGAGGCACAGGTGACCCAGGCGGCTGTCGGCGAAACGGTAGACGATAGGGCGACCCAGCCAGCGCGCGAGGTAATAGTTGACCAGCGCGCCGAGGTCGGCGCCAATCGTGGCGAACACCACCACAAGCAGCACGCTCATCCCGTTGCCGGGCGTCATGGCTTTCCACGCCGCCGGCGGCACCACCACCTCGGAGGGGAAAGGTATGAACGAGCTTTCTATCGCCATGAAAATGGTGACCACCCAGTAGTCGAGGTTTTCAAGCACCCACTTGAAGATTTCCGCTGTGTCCATAAGTTCTGCGGGGAGTTTAGTTTGTATAATAGATAGGAAACGGGGCGGGCGCGCAATTGCCCGCTTGTCAGGCGCAAAGGTAGCAGAAACTATCGGAATGCGCCGCCACGCCCCGCCCGCCGCGCGGTACGCCCGGCGCGGCGGCGGAAGCATTTGCACGCCGCGTGCCGCACGCGCAAACGGGTTTTGCGTAAATTTGCGCCCAGAGAAAAGACACCTGGAATGAAAAAACTTTGGACAAGGCACGCCGCATTTGCACTGGCGGGGGCGGCGGCTCTTGCGCTCGCCTCGTGCGGCGGCAAGGGGAAAGCCGACGGCTCGTGGCTCAGGGAAAACGACGTGCGCGTGGCCGTGGACAACACGTTCGAGCCGGTGATGGCGGAGATGGCGCAAACCTTCGGCATGGCGCACATCGAGGCGAAGATGAAGCCGCTCTACCTCTGTGAGGACAGCGCGATACGCCTCCTTGTGGACGACAGCCTGCGCTGCTGCGTGGCCACGCGCATGCTCACGCCGCAGGAGAAGAAAGTCATCGCCTCGCACGACCAGCTTACCGCCAACCAGTCGCTCATCGCCACGGACGCCATCGCCCTCGTGGTGAACAAGGCCAACGCCGACACGCTCATCACGCTTGACGAGATACGCGGCATCGTGTCGGGGCGCATCACGCGCTGGGAGCAGCTGGCGCGCCACGCCCGCAAGGGGGAGCTGCGCCTCGTCTTCGACAACTCGCGCTCGAGCACGGTGCGTTTCATGCGCGACTCGCTGTGCGGCGGGCGGCAGCTGGGCGGCAACGTGTACGCATCGGAGGGCGGCACCAACCCCTCCGTGCTTGACGCGGTGCGCCGCGACCCCGACGCGATAGGCGTGGTGGGTGCCAACTGGCTGATGGGCGACAGCCATACCGCGCTGTCCGACTTCAGCGGACTTGACGTCAACGTGGTGCGCGTGAGCCGCGAAGCGGGCGACGGGGCGAAGTACGTGCGCCCCTACCAGTACTACATCGCCACGGGCGACTACCCGCTGTGGCGCTCGGTGTACATCATCCACACCGACCCGCGCTCGCAGTCGATGCTGCGCTCTTTCTACTTCTTCGTGAAAGGGCAGAAAGGGCAGACCATCATCTGCAACAGCTCGCAGATGCTGCCCAACTCACCCGTGCAGGTGAAGGCGGTGAACGTCAACTGACCCCGCCCCGCCGGCGGCGGTAAGGCGTTTCGCACAGACACAATAAAAGAAAGGAGCGGCGTGCCCTTGCCGGGCGTGCCGCTCCTTTCTTTGCTTACGTGGGTAGTTGCCGCGCGAGCCGTCACTCCAAGGCGGGCAACCCGCCGAACGCCTCGCCCACGGTGACATGCGGCGCAAGACCGAAAAGGTCGGACCCGCCGCCCGCCGCCGAGTGTGTGGACGGCGGGACAGGCACGCGCCCCATTTCCTTGCGGCAACCGATGAAGATGGCGCGGCGGCGCAGCTGCGGAGCGCCGTAGTCCGCCGCGTTGAGCACGCCGAAAGTGACATTGTATCCGCCGTCCTCCATGCGGCGTATGATGTCCTTGTAAAGTTTTCCCCCGCAGACGGAAACGATATTTGACACGTTCTCCATCACGAAGAAAGCGGGGCGCAGACGCTCGATGTAGCGCAGGTAGTCGTACACAAGCTGCCCGCGCTCGTCGTCAAGGGCTTTTTGCTTGCCCGCCTGCGAGAATGCCTGGCATGGCGGTCCGCCGAAGACGAGGTCGGGGGCGGTGGTTTCCCCCGTCCCGTTCTGCCAGAAAAGCAGCGGGTCGGCCACAGCGGCGATATCCTGCTTCACCACGCGGGTCTCCCCGCCGCGGTAGCCACGCAGACTCGCACAGGCATCCTCCCAGCAGTCCGCCGCAAGTAGCGTGCGGATATGATACTCCCCGTCATGCGGAAGCGACACGCCGATGTCCAGTCCGCCCGCACCGCAAAAAAGCGAAAGCGCACGCAATTCCTTGTGCGGGTAACCGGCACGGCGGGCGAAACTTACGACTGCGCGGAACACCGCCCCAGCAAGCTGTACAGGGACGGCGTTGCCCACCTGCCTCTGCGTGCTGGTGAGCGAGCCTTTCAGCTCCATGTCGTCCGGGAAGCCCTGCAGCCGTGCCGCCTCGCGCACGGTGATAAAGCGGTTCTCGGTGGGATGGACAAACTTGTTAAAGATAAAACCCGTGACCGTGAGCGAAGGCTTTGCAGGGTCAAGCCTTATCATGCGCAGGTTGGGTCCGCCGCGCCGTGTCTTGTCCTCCTTTACATAGAAACGGAAACTCTCCTGCCACAACTCCTCGGGCAAATCCTGCATCTTCTGCCCCGTCTTCAAAGCCTCTATGCGCCGCTGCACAATTTCTTTAGTGACCGTCCGCGCAATATGGTTATACACTTCTACTGCCATGACATAACCTCCCCGAGCCATTCGTCCCGCATCTCCGAGCGAGTGAGCGAGATAATTCCGTCAAACAAGTTATACACTGGCGTATCCGAGGGCAAATCACCTATTTCTGAAACGCCTGTTTTCCCGCTTACAGCCCAAACGATGTCCCTCAACGGTAGCAGGTATTCGTCATAATGGCGCACAGCCGGGAGGTTGGAAACAATGGCAGTACGCACATTTGCGTATTTCGTCTTGAACTCCGCGCCAAGTTTCAGGACTTGATATATCCCTTTCTCCTCTACCTTCCTTAGGTTATGACAAAGCATATATACAATGCCAATGGGCAAATATAGCAAGCGGCGCGGTAAAAGCGTGCCGCCGCGCTCACTTTATGTGCTGGCGTATGCGGCGGAGGTAGTCGTCGAGGGCTGACTCGTCGCGCCGCTCTATGATGCCGCGCAGGTCGGCAAGCTCGCGCTCTATCTTCTCCACCTGCGCCCCCGTGTGCGGGTTGAAGAGAATCTCGCGCAGCAGCCCGTCGTCCTCTCCCAGCACGCCGCGCGCTATCTGCATGTGCCGCTTGAAAGTGGTGCCCGGCGCGTCCTGGTGCTTCATCACCGCCGCAAAGACGAAGGTGCTGACAAACGGGATGCTGAGCGAGTAGGCCACCGTCTCGTCGTGCTCGCTGAAAGTGTACTCGCGCACGTTGAGCCCCAGGCGCGTGTAGAGGTCGCGGAAGAAGATGCGCCCCATGTAGTCGCCCTCGGAGATGATGATGGCGTTTTCGCGGCTCAGCGCGCCGAGGTTGGCGAACGTGGGGCCGAACATGGGGTGCGTGGAGACATAGCGGCGTCCGCAGCCCTCGTAGAAGTCGCGCAGCCCCGTCTTCACCGAGGCGATGTCGCTGATGATGCAGTCGGCGGGGAGGTGCGGCAGCGCCTCGCGGAACACCGGCAGCGTCTGCTTCAGCGTGACGGCGTTGATTGCCAGCTCGGGCTTGAAGTCGTCCACCTCGCCGAGGGAGGTGAAGCGCCGCGTGTTGTACATGAAGCGGAGCCGCTCCGGCGCCACGTCGTACACCGCCGTCTCGTGCTCGAAGCTGAGCAGGTCGGTGAAAAACGAGCCCATCTTGCCCGCCCCGAGTATAAGTATCCTCATTTTCCTTTTTCTTTTTTTGCGGACCGGCGCGGCGGCTCAGTCCTTGTTCATCACCTCAATCTGCTGGCGCACGCTCTCCTCGTGTATCGCCTCGAAGACACTCTTCACGAAGTCGGCCGACATGCCGCACAGCACGCCGTGCACGCCGCGCTTGTCGAGTATCTCCGTGTAGCGCCCCGTCTGCACCACCGTCATGTTGTGTCCCCGCTTGTACTCGCCTATCTCCCGGCTTATGCGCATGCGCTTGGCGAGCAGCTCGACGAGGGAGTTGTCCACCTCGTCAATGCGGCTGCGCAGAGAGTTGAGGCTCTCCGCCGCGCCGGTGACACTGCGCACGGCGAGCTTGTGCAGGATGAAGTGCAGCACGTCCGGCGTCACCTGCTGCGACGCGTCGCTCCACGCCTCGTCCGGGCAGCAGTGGCTCTCCACCATCAGCCCCTCGTAGCCCATGTCCATCGCCTGCTGGCAGAGCGGGGCGATGAGCTCGCGCGCGCCGCCCATGTGGCTGGGGTCGCCGAATATCGGGAGGTTGGGCACACGGCGGCGCAGCTCGATGGGGATGTGCCAGATGGGCGGATTGCGGTAGAGCCGCTTGTCGTAGGTGGAGAAGCCGCGGTGTATCACGCCGAGGCGCGTGACGCCCGCCTGGTTGAGGCGGAGCAGTCCGCCTATCCACAGCTCGAGGTCGGGGTTGACGGGGTTTTTCACCAGCACCGGCACGTCCGTGCCGCGCAGCGTGTCGGCAATTTCCTGCACGGCGAAGGGGTTGGACACCGTGCGGGCTCCCACCCAGAGGAAGTCCATCCCCGCCGCGAGCGCCGCCTCGACGTGCTGCCGCGTGGCCACCTCCGTGCCCACCTTCATCCCCGTCTCGCGCTGCACGCGCTGCATCCACGGCAGGCCTTTCTCTCCTATGCCCTCAAAGCCCCCGGGCTTTGTGCGCGGCTTCCATATGCCGGCGCGGAAAAGGCCGATGCCGTTTTTCGCCAGCTGCGTGGCGGTTTCCATCACCTGCTGTTCGGTTTCGGCGGAGCAGGGGCCGGCTATCACGACCGGGCGCTTGGGCGTGCCGCCCGCGTTGCCCGCAAGGTTGAGCGGAGTAAGGTTAAGTTCCATATATAGTATTGTGTGTTTATTTCCGTTTTTGTATTCCGTGGGCAGCTCACTTTCTGAATACCTCCTCTATGCGGCGCAGGGCCTCGGCGAGCTTTTCCTCGTTGGCGCAGAGTGACACGCGCACGTAGCGGCGGCCGTTGGAGCCGAAGATGAAGCCCGGGGTGAGGAAAACCCGCGCCTCGTGCAGCACGCGTTCCGTCAGCTCCTCCGCGTCGGCGCAGCCGTCCGGCACGCGTCCCCAGAGAAACATCCCCACCTGCCCCGCCTCGCAGCGGCAGCCCAGCGCGTCCATTATGCGCTCGGCCAGGGCGCGGCGGCGTGCGTACACCTCCACGTTGGCGTGGCGGTGCCATTCGTCACTGTTGGCGAAAGCCTCTGCGGCGGCGAGCTGCATGGGGCGGAACGTGCCCGAGTCAATGTTGCTCTTCACCGTGAGAATCCAGCGGGCGAAGGTGGCGTTTGTGGCAAGCATCCCCACGCGCCAGCCCGGCATGTTGTGGCTTTTGCTCATTGAGTTGAACTCGATGCAGCAGTCCTTCGCGCCCGGCACCTGCAGTATGCTGAGGTGCTCGCGCCCGAGTATGAAGCTGTAAGGGTTGTCGTTCACCACCACGATGTTGTGCCGGCGTGCGAAGTCCACCAGACGCTCGTACGTTTCGCGCTGCGCCGGCGCGCCGGTGGGCATGTGCGGGTAGTTGCACCACAGCAGGCGTGTGCGGCCGTCGGCGAGGCGTTCCAGCTCGTCAAAGTCGGGCTGCCGCCCGTTTTCGGGCAGGAGGCTGTAGCCCACCACGTTGCAGCCCAACAGGCGCGAAAGCGATGTGTATGTGGGGTATCCCGGGTTGGGCACAAGCACTGTGTCGCCGGGGTTGGCCAGCGCGAGCGTGACGTGCAGTATGCCTTCCTTCGAGCCGATGAGGGGCTGTATCTCCGTGGCGGGGTCAAGCTCCACGCCGAACCACCGGCGGTAGAAGTCCGCCATGGCCTGCCTCAGCTGCGGTATTCCCGCCGTGGGCTGGTAGCCGTGCGCGTCGTCGCGGCGTGCCTCGCGGCAGAGCGTCTCCACTGTCTGCGGCGAGGGCGGCATGTCAGGGCTGCCTATGGCCAGCGATATGATGTCGCGCCCCTCGGCGTTGAGGCGTGCCACCTCCTTGCCCTTGCGCGAGAAATAGTACTCGCCCACGTCGCGCAGCCGCGCGGCGGGTTGTATGCCTGTGTTGTCCATCGTTTAGTCTCTTTTCCCGGCGGGAAGCCCGCCCCGCCCTTATTTTCCTTTGTAAACCCCCAGCTCGCGCAGTGCCTTGGTGAGGGGGCGCACCGCCTCAATGCACTGCAGGTAGCGGGTGTGGTCGGCGTAGGCCACGTCGACGTAGAAGAGGTACTCCCACTCGTGGCCTATGACCGGCAGCGACTGTATTTTCGTGAGGTTGGCGTTGTAGAAGGAGAAAACGCTCAGCACCCTGGCCAGCGCGCCCTCCTCGTGGGGCAGCGAGAAGACGAGGCTGCTTTTGTCCGTCTGCGCCTCGGTGCGGTAGCGTCCGGCGCGCGCGGGGTCGCAAAGCAGGAGGAAGCGCGTGTAGTTGTGCTTGTTGTCCTCTATGCCCCGCGCCAGCACCTTCAGTCCGTACAGCTCCGCCGCCGCCGCGCTGCATATGGCGGCGTGCCCCCTCAGCCCGCGGCGCGCTATGTCGGCGGCCGCGCCGGCTGTGTCGGCGGTCTCCACCGCCTTCATCCCGGGGTGGCGCGACAGGAAACCGCGGCACTGCGCCAGCGCGACGGGGTGCGAGTTGACCTCGGTGACGGTGTCCCAATCGTCGCCGGGCAGGCACAGCAAACTGTGGGCTATGTGCAGCTTGTGCTCGCCCACCACCGTCGCGCCGCCGGCCCGCAGCAGCTCGTAGTTAGGCAGCAGGCTGCCGGCGATGGTGTTTTCTATGGCCATCAGCCCGAGGCACGCGCTGTCTTTGTGCATCTCCTCAAATATGCCCTCGAAGGTGTCGCAGCACACAAGGCGCACCTCCTCGCCGGGGAAATACCCGTGGGCGGCCATGTCGTGGAACGACCCCTCCACTCCCTGTATCGCTATCTTCTCCATCTTTCCGTGCCTCTCCTTTCCGCTTCGCCCCCGCCCCTCCGCTGCGGCGGCGGGCAAAAGAAAAGTCCCGTCTCCTTTGCAGGGAAGCGGGACCTCATTATGTCTTCGTTATCGTTGTCTTGTTTTCAGCATACGACATCCCGCTTCACCTTGCCGGTAAAGTAAAAATAAAAGCCGTAAAAGTAGGATGCGTTGTTCAGCATAAAGCCTGTCGTCTGTTCTTACGCTTGCAAAAGTAGGGGTAACTTTCCGTACGGACAAACTTTTGCACGGCATTATCGGCTTTCCGCTGAAAAAATGCAACCTTTGCCGCACCAAAAACGTGAAAACGATGAACGGACTTGACTTAGGGCGGCTGTGCCGCCACCTTCGCGCGTATATATATAAAGGTGTGCTGTGCGCCCTGCCGCTCTTTGCGGCGGCATCGCCCTCGCGTGCGGGGGACGTGCGGACGGCGGACGCCGCAAGCGCGGAACTTTACGATTTCTCCCCCTTTTCGGCGGAAACTGTGCTTGAGCTTTTCGCCAAGGCGCAGGACGCCAGCCGCACCGTGCCCACGGAGGCGGAGTTTGAGGCGGCGGGCATACTGCCGGTGGACCTCGCTTTCGTGCGCTCGCACGTGGCAAAGGCGGAGATATGCCCGCGCGCGACCGACCATCTCGTGCCGGACATCTACCCCGAACGCGAACTTTGGCTCAACTTCCCCTGCGCCAGCGAGGAGGAGAACCGCGGCGGCTACCCCAACGACGACTTTGACACCGACGCTTTCTCCATGTGGCAGTACACCAACCTCTTCGGCTCGTGGAACCACTGCTTCTTCCAGGCTCCGGGGGCGTGGGTGGACGCGGCGCACCGCAACGGCACGGACATTCTCAGCGGACTGAAGTTTTTCGAGAGCTGGAACGTGGGCGACGCGGACTGGGTGGCGTTTTGCACAAAGCGCAACGCGGACGGGGAATTCCGCTACGTGAAGCCGCTCATCAACGCGCTGCTCTTCTTCGGGCACGACGGAATAAACTTCAACTGGGAGGACGAGCACTACAAGGACGACGACGTGGTGGCTTTCCACAAAGCACTGTACAAGGAGGCAGCCCGCGTGGGCTTCGACAACTTCCACGTGGCGATGTACACCTCCAACATGGCGCTGACGCCCTCCGAGGCCGACGCGCTCTTCGGCTCGACGGCGAAGGGAAAGACCGCCGACCTTATGCTGAACTACGCCGACGGCGACTTCTCTCCCGAGATGGCGGCCTCGGCGTATGTGGCGGAAAAGCTGACGGGCAGCCCCTCGGGCGTGTACGCCGGCGTACACATCCTCTCCATGGACCGCTCGTGGGACATGCTGAACGCCGACGAAAGCATGCAGCGCTGCGGCCTGTGCCTCTGGGGCGAGCACGGCTCGACGTGGTTTTGGGCCAACAACGAGGGCTCGTCCGCGCTGGAGCGGCAGGACAACTACCAAAAGCTGCTTGAGCGCGGCTTCTCGGGCGGCAACCGCAACCCCGCGTCGCGCCCCGAGCCGTCGTCGACGGGCAACAACTGGCACACCGACGCCGACGGCAACGCGCCGCTCGCCACCTTCTGCGGCCTGGCGGAGTTTGTCGCCGAGCGCTCGGCCATACGCGGCGACCTTCCCTTCGCCACGCACTTCAACCTTGGCAACGGGGCGGCATACGCCTACAAGGGGAAACGCGCCGCAGGACGCTGGACCAATATGGGGGCGCAGGACGTGGTGCCCACCTACCGCTGGCTCACGCTGCGGGCGGGCACGGACGACCCCGACGACGCGGTACAGTGCGAGTTGTCTCACCGCGACGCCTACACCGGCGGCTCGTGCCTGCACCTTTCGGGGGAGGCGGGCGGCACGGATGTCGTACTGTTCAAAACAGCGCTCCGCGTGGCGGGCGGCACGCCTGCGGCGAAGCTGGCCGTGAAAGCGGGCGGCGGCAACGGGGAGGGCACGCGCCTGAGTCTGCTGCTGCGCCGCAAGGGCTCGCAGTCGTGGGACGAATACCCCGCCGGCATTGTGCAGGGCGGCGCATGGGAGGAAAAGTCGCTCGCGCTGGACGCCCTCGCCCAAGGTGACAGCATCGACCGCATCGCGCTCCGCGTGACCGGCGGCGGGGCGTGCGACCTTTACGTCGGCATGCTGCAGATAGAGGACGGCACGCGCCGCAGCGTGGCGGAGGTGAAGGACCTGCGGGCGGAGGTGAGGCAGGAGACGCTCACCTCGCTCTCCGTGAAGCTGTGCTGGCAGACCGGCGCGGCTGACGGCGCGCGTGCCGGCTGGCAGATGGTGACCAACGGCGAGGCCGGCATCCACCATTTTGAGGTGTTATGCAAAAACGGCGCGGACGGCCGCGTGCGCGAGGTGGGACGCACCTCGCAGTGGGCGGCGCTTGTGCCGCGCATGCAGTGCGCCGCCGGCGAGACGCCGTACATCGGCGTGCGGGCGGTGTCGACGGACTTGCACACCTGCTCGCCGGTGGAGTGGATTGCCATTCCGCGCAGTGCGGCGGCGGAACTTTCCGCCGACACTGCGGCGGCGGACATCGCGCTGCCGCTGATGGACGCGGGCGAGCCGGACGAGCCGGAGGGGCTTGACAGCTCCCGGGACGGCATCGCCGCCGCGCCAGCCGCCACCGCCCTGCCCCGCGCCAAGGCGGCGGGCGCGGGTGAGGCCGTGCTTTCCAACACCACCCGCGCCTGGGCGTACACGCCCGACGGCCGCCTCGCGGCAAGCGTGCGCCCGGGCGGCGCGGCGGCTTTCCGGTGGCAGCTGCCCGCCAGCGGCACTTATGTGCTGCGCCTTGAAAACGGCAGCGTGACGCGCACCGTGCGCCTTGCGCTGTGAACCGGCGCACACGCCATACGCCCAGCTCCCTGTACCCGTGCAAGGGACGCAAGGTGGCAAACGGAAAAAGGCAGAGCCTCAGCGGAAGCCCCGCCACGGGGAGGGACACCACACGCGGCGGCAACGCATGACGAAACGGCGGGAGCGGTTTCCGCCCGGGCGGCGGAAATGCAGGAAGTAAGCAAAACGCCCGAAAAACTGACATTTTGCTCCGGCGGGCGTTTTAACATTTCTTGCTTTCGGCGGAAAAATGTTGTATATTTGTACTAC
>CAVGTC010000012.1:0-30298 GCA_963632255.1 Lachnospiraceae bacterium
GTGGCTTTCGGCAAGAAGACGGAGTGGAAAGACGGTAAGGAGCAGGACACCGACGAGGACAACGTGGTGAACGACACCGAGCCGCTTTGGACAAAGACGCCCTCCACACTCAAAGACGAGGACTACAAGAAGTTCTACCGCGACCTCTACCCCATGGCCGACGAGCCGCTCTTCTGGATTCACCTCAACGTGGACTACCCGTTCCACCTCACGGGCGTGCTGTACTTCCCGCGCATCAAGAGCAACATCGACATCCACCGCAACAAGATACAGCTGTACTGCAACCAGGTCTTCGTCACCGACCAGGTTGACAACATCGTGCCCGACTTCCTCACGCTGCTGCACGGCGTCATCGACTCGCCGGACATCCCGCTCAACGTGAGCCGAAGCTACCTGCAGAGCGATGCCAACGTGAAGAAGATTTCCTCCTACATCACGAAAAAGGTGAGCGACCGGCTCGCATCGCTCTTCAAGGCGGACCGCAAGGACTTCGAGACGAAGTGGGACGACCTGAAGCTCTTCATACACTACGGGATGCTGTCGGAGACGGACTTCTACGACAAGGCGAAGTCTTACGCGCTGCTCAAGGACGTGGACGGGAAGCATTTCACCTACGACGAGTACCGCGACCTCATCAAGGACGCGCAGACCGACAAGGACGGCAACCTCGTCTACCTCTACGCCACCGACAAGGACGCGCAGTACACTTACATCGAGGCGGCAAAGGCAAAGGGGTACAGCGTGCTGCTGCTTGACGGGCAGCTTGACACGGCACTTGTGGGCATGCTGGAGCAGAAGCTGGAAAAGGCTCGCTTCACGCGCGTCGACGGCGACGTGATTGACCGCCTCATCCCGAAGGACGACACGCAGAAGCCCGCCCTCGAGGCCGCCGAGGAGGCCGACGTGACGGGCGTCTTCACCGCCGCGCTGCCCAAGGTTGAGAAAAAGGAATTCCACGTGGAGACGGCCGCGATGGGCGAAGAGTCCGCGCCCGTCGTCATCACGCAAAGCGAGTATATGCGCCGAATGAAGGAGATGAGCCAGCTGCAGCAGGGCATGTCGTTCTACGGCGAGATGCCTGACATGTACAGCCTCGTGCTCAACACCGACCACCGCCTCGTAAAGTCCGTCCTCGCCGACATGAAGTCCGCGCTCGCGCCCGAAACCGCGCCCGCCGCCGCCGATATAGAGTCGCTTCGCAAGCGGCAGACCGAGCTGCGCAAGGCGCAGGAGGGCAAGAAGCAGGAAGACGTGCCGCAGAGCGAGAAGGACGAGCTGAAAACCGTAGGCGAGGGCATCACCGCCGCCGAGGACAAGCGGAAGGCCGCCTGGGCGGCATACGCCGGCAAGTCGCAACTCGTGGCACAGCTCATCGACCTGGCACTGTTGCAAAACGGCCTGCTTCGCGGCGAAGCGCTCAGCCGCTTCGTGCGCCGCAGCGTCGACCTTATCAAATAAAGGGCGTTTCCCACAAACCGGCACCGCCCCCACGCTTTTACCCGCCGCGCGGCGCATTTTGCCGCACGGCGTTTGGCGGGAAAAAAGCCTTGCGCTAATTTTGCAACAAACTGAAAGCACGCACGCCGGGCAAAGGCGGCGGCAAACGGCAACGACACACACAGAAAACCCAATAAACGAAGCAACAACATGACTATCGAAACATGCGACTTCAAGGGACACAAGGCGATTGTCCGCGTGGACTTCAACGTGCCCCTCGACGAGAACGGCCACATCACCGACGACACCCGCATACGCGGCGCGCTCCCCACACTGAAGAAAGTGCTCTCTGACGGCGGCGCGCTCATCATCATGAGCCACATGGGCAAGCCCAAGGGCAAGGTCAACCCCAAGCTCTCCCTCGGACAGATTGCCGGCGCGGTGAGCGAGAAGCTCGGCACGGAGGTGAGGTTTGCCCCCGACTGCGCAAAGGCTGCCGACGCAGCCGCCGCGCTGAAGCCCGGCGAGGTGCTGCTGCTTGAAAACCTCCGCTTCTATCCCGAGGAGGAGGGCAAGCCCGTGGGCATCGAGAAGACCGACCCCGCTTACGACGAGGCGAAGAAGGCCATGAAGGAGAGCCAGAAGGAGTTTGCCAAGACGCTCGCCTCCTACGCCGACTTCTACGTAAACGACGCCTTCGGCACGGCACACCGCAAGCACGCCTCCACCGCCGTCATCGCCGACTACTTCGACGCCGACCACAAGATGCTGGGCTACCTCATGGAGAAGGAGGTGCAGGCCGTAGACAACGTGCTTAGCAACATCAAGCGCCCCTTCACCGCCATCATGGGCGGCTCGAAGGTGTCCACCAAAATAGGCATCATAGAGAACCTCCTCGGCAAGGTGGACAACCTCATCCTCTGCGGCGGCATGACCTACACCTTCGCAAAGGCGCAGGGCGGCCACGTGGGCAAGTCCATCTGCGAGGACGACAAGCTTGACCTCGCCCTTGACATCATGAAGAAAGCCAAGGAGAACGGCGTGAACCTCGTGCTTGGCACGGACTGCATCGCAGGCGACGACTTCAAAAACGACTGCAACACGCAGGTTTGCCCCGCCGGTGCCATCCCCGAGGGCTGGGAGGGTCTTGACGCAGGTCCCGAGACGCGCAAGCTCTTCGCAAAGGCCATTGAAGGCGCAAAGACCATCCTTTGGAACGGTCCCGCCGGCGTTTTCGAGTTTGACAACTTCGCCGGAGGCTCCAAAGCCATCGCCGAGGCTATCGCGAAGGCTACCGCAGAGGGCGCGTTCTCGCTCATCGGCGGCGGTGACTCCGTAGCTTGCATCAACAAGTTCGGCATGGCCGACAAGGTTTCGTACATCTCCACCGGCGGCGGTGCGCTCCTCGAGGCCATCGAGGGAAAGACACTCCCCGGCGTGGCAGCCGTAAAGGGCTGAACAACCGCATGAAAGCACGAAGACGGCGGCTGAACGCCCGTGGCGCGTAAGCCACGGCACACAAGCGTCCGCCACGCCGCCGGCGTGAAACAAGGCCGGATGCCAGCGACATCAAGCGCACACTTTCCCGGGACGGGGCGAAAAGTCCGCCGGGCGCTTGGTATCCATGGCATCCGGCTTTTCCATTACTGCACGCCGCCACTTGCGGCACAGTAGGGAAACGGAAAAACCTAACACAACCAAACAAAAGGAAACCTCACGTGAACACCGGCAAAACGCCCATACGCACATTCCCCCGCACAAAAAGGGAAACTCCGAAAGGAGCGGTGGGACAAACGGCACATACCGCACGCGCACGCCGCACGCGCTCCCTTTTCCACACACTGTCCGCGCTACTGCTTTCGGCGGCAGTCGCGCTGGCACTCGGCGGGTGCGGAAAAGGGGACGGCAAGGACGCAGGCACGAAAGTGCCCGCCGCCACTCCCACGCCCCACGCGGGCGCAAACGGTGGAGGACAGGTGGTCACACTCGCCCTCGTGCCGTTGGCCGATCTCCTGCCGCTCTATTACGCCGAACGCGCGGGCTGCTTCCGCATGCTCGGTGCGGTGGTGCGCATTGAGACTTACCGCTCGCAGCTTGACTGCGACACCGCCCTGCTCGGCGGCCGGACGGACGGCGGCAGCGCGGACATCACCCGCATGGAGCAATGCCACAAGCGTGCCTACGCCGCCTTCGCGCCCGTCTGGATGTCGGAAGCCGCGTGGTGTCCCGCCGTCTGCGGCACGCTGCGCGTGAAAAACACCGCCGCGCTCAAGGGTCGCATGGTGGCCATCAGCCGCCAGTCGGCGGACAACGCCGCGCTAAGCCGCGCCCTGTCGCAAGCGAAAATGAAAACGGAAAGCGTCTACCGCCCGCAAATCAATGACCTCGCGCTGCGTGCCCGCATGCTGGACAACGGGCAGGTGGACGCCGCCATGCTGCGCTGGCCGTACACCTCGGCGGCAGTTTCCGCCGGCCACCGTCTGCTTCCGCCAGCCCCGTCGTCCGCCGCCACCGACGCGTTGGTGCTCCGTACGGAAAGGCGGCGCAAGGACGGGGGCAAACAGCTTCCCGCCCTGTTGCGGCGGGGCTACAATATGGCGGTGGACTCACTGCGCCGCCCGCGCCGTGAGGTGCTGCATGAGGTGCTTTGCCGCGACTACGGACTCGCCCCCGAGGTGGCTGACACAATAAAGCTGCCGCCCCTGCGGAAGAAATGAGGATGCACGCGCTTTACCACATATATTGTTTTCCACACTCCTTATGATGCCCCCCTCCACTGCCAAATACCTGCTGGCCGACGCACGCAAAGCGCTGGCCGAGGACCGACTCACGCTCGCTCTTGACTCGATACGCGGACTCGCCTCCGCCATTTCCGCCGCCGACGAGGCGGAGGAGGCGGAAGCACTGTCGCAGGCCTACTCGATGTTGCTTGATTATATGGAGCGCGGCGCGGACGACCCGGGACGGAGCGAAATGTACGCGGGTTTCCTGCGGCAGGCCGACGGGCTGTGCGACCGTCTCGCGCGGCTTGCGCTGATATCGGGGAAAGACACAGCCTACGCCCGCGTGTACTCCGCCGCGTTTGACCGCGGGCGGCGGACGCTTGCCGACACCTTGCGCCCCGGCACGGACTACCGCACGGTTTTCGACGCGCTGTGGACGGCTCCGCCACTCTCCGACACCGCACGAAAGGCAGCCGAGAGTTATTTCTCCGACCCCAGTGCCGGACTTTTCGAGCGTTGCACAGCGGCGGGCGCGCTCGCGCTCTCAGCCACACAGATGTTTGACCCGGCACGTTTGTCGCTGCTCGCCACGCTCTGCCAAAGCGAAGAGAACATGCTGCGGGCGAAAGCGGCGGCGGGACTGGCTTTCGCGCTCGTGTGCCACAGGGAGCGGCTGGCAAAACGTGCCTACCCCGCGCTTGACGGGCAGCTACGCCTCCTTGCGGACGACCCCGCCCGCGCCGCCGAGCTGGAAGAGGCGCAGACTATGCTGCTGCTTTCGCTTGACACAAAAGAGCTGACACGACGGATGCACGAAAAGATTGTGCCGGGTATTATGGACTGCGTACACGACAAGAAGCTCACCGCCGCGCTGGGCACGGAAAACAGGGGTGCCGGCCTGGCCAGACTACTCGAAAACCCCGAGTGGTCATCTCCCGACAGCGAGGTGAGGGACAAGGTGCGCAAATTCGCCTCACTTGCCAAGGAGCTGAGCGAGCTGAGAAAGCGCGGGGCGGACATCTGCCTTGACATGTTCAGGACATTTGAGCGACAGTCACCTTTCTTCACGACGGCCGCCAACTGGTTCTGCCCGTTCACCCTCACCCACCCCGACCTCCCGTCCGAAAGCACCCGCGATCCCTCGCTGATGTTTGTCACACAAAATGACGACGCCTGCGACGCGGACAAATACTCCCTCACGCTCGCATACATATCCGCAACGCCAGGAAAGGTAAACATTGAGAAACTTTTAGAGGACCTGCCTGAGGGCTTCACCCTCCCCGACCCGAAAGACAGCGAAAACTACGCCACCTGCTCTTTCCTGGTGGCACTCCGCTCGTGCATGAGGTCGATGTACCGCTTCTTCTACTTCTACCGCAACCGCGAGGGAATGGACAACCCTTTCGCCCACGACCCGTTTTTCCTTGAAAACTCACCGCTCCGCGCAGCCCTTGACGCGCCGCGCCGCGAGCGGCTCGCCGAGTTCTGCTTCACCGCCGGCCGCTACGAGGACGCGCTGCGCCTTTACGGCACGGAAGACATAGGCGCGGCGACGGACGGCACGCACGACGACAGCGCGACACTCTGGCAGAAACGCGGCTTCTGCCACCAGAAACTCGGCAATCCGAAAAAAGCGGCGGCATGCTACCGCACCGCGCTGTCACTCCTCCCCTCCTCTGCGTGGACACTGCGCAGCCTCGCCGCGTGCGCCTCGGCACTGGGGCGGCACGACGAGGCGCTTGACTGCATACGCCGGCTGCAAGCCCTTCCGGCTGGGGAAGACGACACCGACCTCGCCCTGCGCGAGGCGGAGTGCCTGATACGCCTCGGCCGCCACGCTGATGCGCTGCCGCCGCTCTTCAAGGCGGACTACCTGCGGGCGGGACACCCGCGCACGCTCCGTGCCCTGGCCTGGTGCCACCTCGTCCTCGGTCGCCACGACAAGGCGGAGGGCTATTATATGCGCATACTGGGCGGCGAGCCGTCGGCGGACGATTTCCTCAACGCGGGCCACGCCGCATGGCTCACTGGACGCACCGCCGAGGCCGTGCGCCGTTACCGCCGGCATATCGCCCTGCGTGGCGACGGCGGACGCGACTTTCTCTCGGACGACCGCACGCTGCTGCTTTCCGCCGGACTCTCCAGCACGGACATAGCGCTTATGGAGGAAGCCGTCGCACACGCCGCCACACAAGGTAAGGGGGCGGAAGCGGGCGCATAATGATGCCAAGTCCGCAATCTGCCGCACCATTCAGTCCGCAAGGATACACCCGCCAAAGTGTTTCATTTACTAAAAAAGGCGGGCGGGGCGCGGTCGTTCGGTCTGAAAACGCTATTTTTGCGGTTATGGATAAGACCAGTCTCTTACGGCACTTCGCACGCGCCGCCCGCTGCACTGCGGCGGTGCTCGCGCTCACCATACTCGCCCCGCAGGATGCGGAGGCTCGCAAAAAAGACAAGACAACCGCGCACGAAGCCACAGAAATGGCGACACAGCCCGACCAGCTCGCCGCCAAGTCACACGGCGAGGGACGTATGGAACACGCCGCCGCCGTCTTCCTCCAGACCGCTTCACACGCCCGCATCAACTCGCGCTACCGCGAAGGCATAGACGTGTCCCACTACCAGGGCAACATCAACTGGGATGCCGTGGCGGACGGCACGCCCATCTCCTACGTCTACCTAAAAGCCACCGAGGGCGCATCGCTGGTGGACGACACCTACGAGCGCAACATCTCCGAGGCGCGCCGCGTGGGTCTCAGCGTGGGGAGCTACCATTTTTACCGCCCCAACGTGGAGTGGGAGCAGCAGTTTGAAAACATGGTTTCCGTGGTGCGCAAAGAGGACCAAGACCTTGTACCCATCATTGACATCGAACACCGCGGCTCGGTGAGCGCGGAAGCATTCATCACCGACCTCCGCGCTTTCGTGGAACAGGTGACGGCATACTACGGTAAGAAACCGCTGTTATACACCTACCACAACTTCTACAACCGCTACCTTCTCGGCGAATTCAAGGACTACCACTTTATGATAGCCCGCTACCGCAGCGACTCGCCCACCCTCGACGACGGCAAGGACTACATTATGTGGCAGTACACCTCCACCGGCTCCGTGCCCGGCATACGCGGCAACGTGGACCGCAGCAAGATAATGGGGGACAACTCCCTGCGACAGCTTATGATGTGACAACGGCCACGCGCCCCATCACGCCCCCGCCGCCAACGTTGCGGCGAACGAGGAAGATGAAGAAGAAAATACTTTACCTTATCAACCCCATATCCGGCACCCGCGGCAAAGACGCCGTGGCCGAACTCGTCATATCCCTTACCAACCGCGACCGCTATGACATGGAGGTGCTGCACACACAGCACGCCGGACACGCCACCGAGCTCACGCGCAAGGCCGTGGAAAACGGCACGGACATCGTAGTGGCCGTAGGCGGCGATGGCACCGTCAACGAGGTGGCCGCCGCGCTGACCGACACGCCAGCGGCTCTTGGCATAGTGCCCTGCGGCTCGGGCAACGGTCTGGCACGCCACCTGTGCATCCCGATGGACACGGCAAAGGCAGTGGAGATAATCAACCGGGGCGAGGTACACACGCTCGACTACGGAACGGTCAACAACCGTCCATTCTTCTGCACCTGCGGCGTGGGATTTGACGCTTTCATCAGCCAGAAGTTCGCCGAGGCGGGGCGGCGCGGACCGCTCACCTACGTGGAGAACACCCTGCTTGCGGGACTGCGCTACAAGCCGCAGACCTACGAAATTGAGGACTCGGCGGGAAAGCTCTGTTGCCGCGCTTTCCTCATAGCCTGCGCCAACGCCTCGCAGTACGGCAACGACGCGCTCATCGCGCCGCACGCAAGCATGAAAGACGGACTGCTTGACGTGGTGGTGATGAGTCCGTTCAACGCAATAGACGCTCCGCAGGTGGCGATGCAGCTTTTCAACGGCACACTGCCCGAAAACAGCCACGTACATACGTTCAAGACCGACAAGCTGCGTATACACCGCGACGGACCAGGCGCGGCGCACTGCGACGGAGAGCCTTTCCTCACGGGCGACGTGATTGAGGTAAAGCTGCACCACAAGGCTTTCAACGCGGTTGTAAATCCGGACGTTTCAGCCGCAAAGCGGGATGAAACGGGAAAACCATTGCTGCAGCTTCTGCCGGACTTCTTCCGCGAGTGGCGCGAGCTGCCCGAAAGCCTTTTGGCAAAAACAGGAAGCGACATACGAAAGATGAACCGTACCATCCTCGGAAAGCTAAAGCTCAAGGGCTGAGAACTGGGGACGGAGAAAAAGAAAGGAAGCACCGGCGCCGCAAGGTTCAATGGCGCACACAGCGAATTGCTTGAGAATTGTTTGAGGTTACGGACGGGAAGGACACACGCGCGGCAAGCCACACGCGAACCGCCGGCATCACCACACCGCCGCAACCTCAATCTTTTTTGATACGCACCGCCGCACACCGACAAAGACGAGAGTAACAATGCAACACAACAGCCATCCGCGCACCATCGAACTTCTTTCACCCGCCCGCAACACACAGTGCGGGCGCGAGGCGATACTGCACGGGGCTGACGCCGTCTACATCGGCGGTCCAGGCTTCGGCGCGCGGGCGGCGGCGGGCAACTCCGTAGACGACATCGCCGTACTGTGCGACTTCGCACACCCTTTCGGCGCGAAAGTGTACGTCACGCTCAACACTATCCTCTACGACGACGAGTTGGAGGAAGCGGAACGCCTCGTGTGGCAGCTCTACAAAGCGGGCGTAGACGCGCTGATCGTACAGGATCTCGCGTTGTTGGAGATGCGCCTGCCGCCCATCGCGCTACATGCCTCGACGCAAATGGACAACCGCACGCCCGGGAAAGTCCGCTGGCTGGAGGCTGCGGGCTTCCGCCAGATAGTGCTGGCACGCGAGACATCGTTGGAAGATACACGGCGCATAAGCGAGGCGGTGGACGTGCCGCTTGAGGCTTTCGTACACGGCGCGTTGTGCGTAAGCTACAGCGGAAAGTGCTACGCCTCCGAGCACTGCTTCGACCGCTCGGCCAACCGAGGGCGATGCGCGCAGTTCTGCCGCCTTTCCTTCGACCTCATTGACGGCGAGGGACACACGCTGCAAGCCGGCCGCCACCTGCTTTCGTTGCGTGACATGAACCGCTCCGCCTCGCTGGAAGCGATGATGGACGCGGGCGTGCGCTCGTTCAAGATAGAGGGACGGCTGAAAGACTGCGACTATGTGAAAAACGTGACGGCGTGGTACCGCGCCGAAATAGACAAAATCATAGCACGCCGCCCGGAAAGCTATGTCCGCGCCTCCCACGGCGTGAGCGAAGTGGCTTTCACGCCCGACCCCGCGCGAAGCTTCAACCGGGGCTTCACGGAGTATTTCCTGCACGGGCAACCCACCTCCGGCGAACCCATACACTCGTTTGACACACCCAAGGCCACGGGCGCTTTCGTGGGGACGGCGGGACGCGTGACACGCCGCGCGTTTGTCCTGCGCCCCGCAAAGGGACTCGCCGCGCCGGTAGTGGCGGGAGACGGCCTGTGCTTCGTGGACACGGACGGAAAGCTGCAGGGCTTCAGGGTAAACAGCGCGGAGGGGGGAGACATATTCCCCGCCACGATGCCGCGCCAGCTGAAGCCGGGCACGCCGCTCCACCGCAACCTTGACTACACTTTCTCGCAAACGCTATCCAAGCAAACCGCCACGCGCACCCTCTCCGCTGATATCACACTGCGAGAGACACCGGCAGGATATTCACTGGAAATGGCGGACGAGACGGGCGCAACCACCGCGCTGCACTTCGTCCACCCGCACGAAAACGCACGCACGCCGCAGCGGGAGGCGGTGACGCGGCAGCTCACAAAGCTGGGCGGCACCATCTTCACCGCCCGCAGTGTGAAAGTGGAGACACACGGCGACCGTTTCATACCCGCCTCCACACTGGCGGAATGGCGGCGCGAGCTGTGCGCCCGACACCTGCGCACCCTGCGGCTGTGCCACCACAGCGACACTGCGGAAAAACCGGCGGGAACACTGCCCGCACTGCAGCAGGAAGAGACAGCGGACTTCACCGCCAATGTGGCCAACCGCCTCGCACGCCGCTTTTACAAGCGGCACAACATAACGGTGTCCGCACCCGCCTACGAGGTGGAACGCCCGGCGGGCGAAGTGGCACTGATGACCTGCCGCCACTGCATACGCCGCGCCCTCGGCATCTGCCTTAAATCAGCCGCCGGACGGAAAGCCCCGCGTGACCTCGCGCTGCGCCTCGGCGACGGACGCGTCTTTCCACTGCGCTTCGACTGCGCGAAATGCGAAATGAAAGTGATGCGCCCGTAAGGCAAACCTCAAAAGGCTGCGAGAAAAACCATTTCTAGCCGACACACCCGCCACAACCCGCGCGGACAGAACAAACACAGACACGACGAAAGCGACCACGAAGAAAGCGCTCAAAAGCTGAAAGCCAATACAACGCCCCCAGAACTACGCACTGCACAGATTTTCCCAACGCACCGCACACCAACGCCCCACACTCTTATGCGCCACACACACCTCACACTTCCCCTGCTCTTTCTGCTCGCCGCGCTACTGACGGCGTGCCATTACAGCCAGCCCGGCGGCAAAGACCGTTGGGCGGCGGAAGAGGGAAGCGTCGACTCGGTGGCGTTTCGCGCGGCACACCACTACTGGACGGGCTACAATTTCCAGGCGGATGACACACTGCACCTCGTCACAACGCCCCCCGTAGCCGAGCTCCCGCTTTTCGACGGCTTCGCACAGGACACGCTCACCGTGCTGCGCGGGGAAAAGGTCGTGGTGGCGAAAGTGGCTTACGCACCCGCCGACACGGTAGACAGCGTGTGGGTGAAAGTAGCGCGCGACCAACTCACACAAGGCTGGACACGCGAGACAGACCTGCTGCGGCACACGGTTCCCGACGACCCCGTGTCCCGGCTAATCAGCCGCTTCTCCGACCGCCGCTCATTCCTCGCCCTGTGCCTGCTAGCGGCAGCCGTGGCACTGTGGCTGGTGCAGACAATCCGCCATAAGCGGCTGCACATCGTCCACTTCCGCGACATACGGAGTTTCTACCCCACCCTACTGTGCCTCTGCGTCAGCGGCTCCGCCACCATCTACGGCAGCATGCAGCGTTTCGTGCCCGAGACCTGGGTGGAGTTTTACTTCCACCCCACCATCAACCCCCTCTGCCCGGACATCCCGCCCATACTCGCGCTCTTCGTGGCGTCAGTGTGGCTCACGTTCATCACGGCGGTGGCGGTAGTTGAGGAAACGCGCCGCCAGCCCGACCTCGGCGACACGCTGGCCTACCTCGCCTCACTGGGCGGCGTGTGCATGGTGGTCTACCTGCTCTTCACGCTCACCACACCTATATATATAGGATACGCGCTGCTGCCGCTCTACTGGGCGTTTGCCATACGCCAGTACCTGCACCACCAGCCCTCCCACCTGCTTTGCGGCGTGTGCAACCGCCCTATACCCGAGAAAGGGCGCTGCCCGCACTGCGGGGCTTTCAACCAATAGCACCGCGCCCAGATAAGCATCCCACATAAGCAAAACACACATAACAGCAAAACCAATGCTCCACCACATCGTGATGTTCAAGTTCCGCGACGACGTAAGCGAAGACGCACGCCGCGCCGCCCGCGAAGCGTTCAAAAAAGGCATCGAGGCACTGCCCGCCGTCATACCCACCATACGCAGCGTGTACGTAGGTTTCAACGCGAATCCTGCCGAACGCTGGGACATCTGCCTCACCTCCACATTCGACAACCTTGAAGACGCGAAAGCCTACGGCACGCACCCCGCACACCGTGCCGTAGCGTCAGAACTGATGAAACTGGTGGGCGAGCGCGCCTGCACGGATTTCGAGTGACGCGCCGCCGCACGCCGGGAAAGACGCAGAAGGCGGTAAAGCAATAAAGCGGGGGCACACACGTTTGCATAAGTGAAAGGCGGAACTCCCCGCAGCAGGGCGACACGACACAAACAACGCGCGTGCAGCCGCCACGGCACGAAAGCCCGGTTTGCCGCACCCGTTCACGCCTTTCACGGAAAAACCACTAATTTTGTCTCCCGCAACGGCCGGAAAGGGCGCGACACGCCCCGCCGCTGGGCGCAACAACCTTATTTCTCACCCCCAATGAAAGGTATCGTACTGGCGGGCGGAAGCGGCACACGCCTCTACCCCATCACAAAAGGCATAAGCAAGCAGCTCATCCCCATCTTCGACAAGCCAATGGTTTACTACCCCGTCTCCGTGCTGATGCTTGCCGGCATACGGGACATACTCATCATCTCCACACCTCAGGATCTCCCCGGCTTCCGCCGTCTCCTCGGCGACGGCTCCGACTACGGCGTGCGTTTCGAGTACGCCGAGCAGCCCTCACCCGACGGACTGGCGCAGGCTTTCATCATAGGCGAGGACTTCATAGGCGATGACAGCGTCTGCCTTGTGCTGGGCGACAACATCTTCCACGGCAGCAACTTCCGCAGGATGCTGCGCTCGGCTGTAGCCACGGCTGAGGAGGAGGGACTCGCAACGGTCTTCGGCTACCGCGTCAACGACCCCGAGCGCTACGGCGTGGTGGAGTTTGACCGGCAGGGCAAATGCGTGAGCATTGAGGAGAAACCCGCCTGTCCCAAGTCCAACTACGCCGTGGTGGGACTGTACTTTTACCCAAACTCCGTCGTGGACATCGCGAAGAACATCAAACCCTCGGCACGCGGCGAACTGGAAATTACCTCCGTCAACCAAGAGTACCTCCAACGCGGCGAGTTGATGGTGCAGACGCTCGGTTCTGGCTTCGCGTGGCTTGACACGGGCACGCACGACAGCCTGAGCGAGGCCTCCACCTTCATCGAGGTGATAGAGAAACGCACGGGACTGAAAGTGGGCTGTCTTGAGGGCATTGCGCTGCAGCAGGGGTGGGTGTCCGCCGAAAAGGTGAGGGAACTCGCCCAGCCCATGCGCAAGAACGAATACGGCCAATACCTTCTCAAGCTGGCCGACAAAGCCACCACAAAAGATGACCTCTGACACGGGCTGCCCGCGCCGCGCCCGCAAAGTCCGCCCCCGCACACGGCCGCGCGTCCGCACGGCCGTGTGCGTGCTGTTCTTGCTGTGGCTGCACGCCATAGCGGGCTTTGCGTCTGTAAGGCCGCGGGCGGCGGCGGACGGCGCGGCGGCTCTTGTGCCGGCGGAATTCGCCCGTGTGCGCAGCCTGTCCGACATCACCGACGGCGGGTGCTACCTCATCGGGGCGGAGGACGCAGCGACGGGGAAACTCTATCTGCTGTCGTGCGCCGCAAACGGGAAGAAAGGCACGGGCAAACTCATCGCCTACGTCCACAACGCCGGCACCGAGGAGGCTTTCACGTGCTCCACCACCGCCGTGCTTTGGCAGGTGCAGCGTGACAACGCCACCTCCGCCGTGACGCTCACCGCGCCCGACAGCGCGAAACACCTTTGCCGCGCGGGTGACGCACTGGGGCTGGAACTTTCAACCGAAAGCTCCTCCACCGCGCAATGGAGTCTGACGGAGGATGGGGACGGCACTTTTGCGCTCACAGCCCCCGGCGCGGAGGACGGAAGCCGCCACCTTGCGGCGGACACCAGCGGCAGTCCCGCCGTCTTCGACCATTACGCGGGCAGTCGCTACACCTACCGGCTGGCTTTTTACAAACGCCGCGCGACCCCCACCGGCGGCGACCGCACGACCGGGACACCTGAGGACGGCGCCCGTGTCGCACTTTGTGACGGAACTTCCGTCTTTGTCCCCGGCGGCGCGACGGCCGACGCGACGCGGCAGCTGCTGTGCGACGGCACGCTCGCCCCCGCAGGCTGCTTCCCCGTGTGGGAGGCGAAAAGCCTTAGCGACGAGACATTCGCCCTAAAAGACCCCGCCACAGGGACGTACCTCGCACACTCGCTTACCGCCACCGACGAGCCGCAGCCGTGGCGCATGGAGGACGGACACCCCGCCACCGCAGGGGACAACCCACGCCTGCTCTGTCACGACCGCACTGCCGGGAAATGGACGCTCGCCGCCGGTACCACACTGCCGCAAGGCACCTACGCCGCCACCCTGCGCAGCGTGTGTCCCGCCCCCACCCTCACAGCTGACAGCGCGGGAGTGGTGACGCTGCACGGCGGGTGGGACTGCGACAAGCTGGCGCAGACGGACTTCTCCGCCGCACGCTGTCTTGACCTGACGCAAATTGCCCTGCCCGTGGAGGCGGGCATGCTGGACGGACTACCCGAAGGGGGGAACACTCCGGTCTTTGTGGATGCCGGACAAGAGGCTTACACGCCGGCGGCGTGGCCTTTCGTAGTGCTGTGCGGGAAAAATGCCAACACACTGCGCGACGACACGCAGCTATACGACCGGCAGCCTTTCCACACCGACCGCCCCGTCACCCTTTCGCGCGGACTGCTCAGCTACCGCCGCGAGGCGGGCGACGGGTTGCATTGGCAGACGCTCTGCCTGCCTTTCGCGTGCTCCGTTCCGCAGGGGTGCACTGCGGTGGAGGTGACACCCGCCGGCGACGGCACGCTCTCCGCTACCACCGCCACTACGCTGGAGGCGGGAAAAGCTTACCTCATACGCCGCCAAAGCGCGGACGGCGCGGCGTACTTCACGTTCACCGCCACACCGCAATCCACCGTGCCCGCCACGGACATCACACCACACGCCGCAGACGCATTGCAAGGCACTTTCACTCCGCTCACCGTCAGCCGGACGGACGGGGACATCTACCTGCTGCGCTCCGCACAGGATGTCTTCGTGGCAGCCGCAGCTGGAAGCCGTCTCGCACCTTTCCGCGCCGCGCTGCGTCCCGCCACGGTACAGAAAGCAAAGACGCTGCGCATCGTACGCCATTGACGGGCGGCACACACGCAAAGCACGCGGCAAGGAAAAGGCGGAAGTACAAAACCGCGCATTGGCGGAAAACGCACCGCCGCGCCCGGCATCGACACGCCGACAAAAACTTTACCCAGAGACACAAAAACGCCGCCACGGCGCCCCCCCAACACAAGACAAAAAAAAGAGACACAAGACCATGACCATCGCAGTAGACTTCGACGGTACAATAGTAGAGCACCGTTACCCCGAGATAGGGAAAGAGATACCTTTCGCCACCGCCACCCTGCGCCAACTCATCGCCGACGGGCATAAGCTCATACTGTGGAGCGTGCGCGAGGGAGAACTGCTTGACGCAGCCGTAAAATGGTGCGAGGAGCGCGGCGTGCGCTTCTATGCCGTCAACGCCGACATCGACGAGGACGCGGCCGATCACCAGGGGACGCGCCATTTCTCGCGCAAGATAAAGGCCAACGTCTTCATTGACGACCGCAACCTCGGCGGACTGCCCGACTGGGGAACCATTTACCAGATGCTGCGCCACCGCGAAACCTCACGGCAATATTACACGCGCATCCTCACAGAGGCGGAGGAGAAACCGCGCAAAAGAAGCTGGTGGCGGCGGTAAGCGAAGCCAGCACCACGGTAAAAGCCACACGCCGCGCCGACGCAAACACGCGCGGGCAAAACGTTACGGAGGCGGAAACGGCTAAACCCCGACACCGCCATCCCGGCGCCGCACCACCCGACGACGCACGGACACACGCCCCCACCCGCACAGACCGAACAAATGAAAATACTCAACGCATCTCAGATAAAAGAGCTTGACACCGCCACCTTGCAGGAGCAGGGCATGGCCGAACTCGACCTCATGGAACGCGCCGCCGCGCAATGCACCAGCTTCCTCATCACCAACTACCCCGACCGCGAGCGGCAGGTGGTGGTTTTTTGCGGTCCGGGCAACAACGGCGGGGACGGACTCGCCATCGCACGCCAGCTGCTACTGCACGGATACCGCGACGTGCGCACTTTCCTCTTCAACACCAGCAACACCCTCGGCAAGGCCTGCGCCGAAAACGCGGAAAGGCTGCGCGAGGTGTGCGCCGCCGAGACTTTCACCGAGGTCACCACGCAGTTTGAAGCGCCTGACTGCACGGAGCGAACGCTCGTGGTGGATGCGCTTTTCGGCACGGGGCTCAACAAGCCGCTCAGCGGGGGCTACGCCGCCCTTGCGCAGTTTATTAATGCCTCCGGCGCGGAGGTGGTGGCGGTGGACATCCCCTCGGGACTGATGTGCGAGGACAACAGCGCCAACACGCCTGCCGCCATCGTGCGGGCGGCGCACACGCTGACCTTCCACACGCCGAAGCTGGCTTTCCTGTTGCCCGACAGCGCGGAATACGCGGGGCAAGTGCATTTGCTTGACATCGGTCTTTCCACGTCCAAGACGGCCGCGCTGCATACGCCTTTCCGCCTCACACAGACGGAGGAGGTGGCCGCACTGCTGAAAAGCCGTCCTGTCTTCGGCCACAAGGGCACCTTCGGTCACGCACTGATTGTGGCGGGAAGCCGCGGCATGGCGGGCGCGGCGGCACTGGCGGCGCGGGCTTGCCTGCGAGGCGGCGCGGGCAAGGTGACGGTACACACACCACTGTGCAACAGCGCGATACTGCAGACCTCCGTGCCGTGCGCCGTGCTGCACCCCGACCCCGACAACGATGTCTTCACCACCCCCGCCCCCGCCGCCGGCTTTGACAGCGTGGCGGTGGGACCGGGCCTCGGCCTCGACAAGCGCACCGCGCACGCCGTGGTGGAACAGCTACGCCACGCCTCCGCCCCGCTCGTCATCGATGCCGACGCGCTCAACATACTCGGGGCGCAGCGCGGCTGGCTCTCCCAGCTTCCGCCTCAAAGCGTCCTCACGCCCCACCCTGCGGAGATGCGCCGTCTGAGTCCGTGCGGCGACAGCTCGTACAGTCTGCTGCACGAGGCCGTCGCCACGGCCAAACGCTACCGCCTCTTTGTGGTGCTAAAAGGACATTTCACGGCAGTGTGCATGCCCGACGGCAACGTGCGCTTCAACCCGACGGGCAACCCGGGCATGGCCACGGCGGGCAGCGGCGACGTGCTCACGGGGCTGCTTGCCGCGCTTCTCGCGCAGGGCTACGCGCCGACTGACGCTTGCGTCCTGGGTGTCTTTCTGCACGGACTTGCGGGCGACCTCGCCGCCGCCGACCTCACGGAGGAATGTGTGACGGCGGAAGACATCATCGCCTACCTGCCTAAGGCTTTCAAGAAGTTGGGACAGGCTCGCGGCGGGCGGTGACGCGTCCGCCGCACAGAGTGCCGGCGCAAGGAGTCCCCGCGTAACATAATGCCCAAAAACGTGACTTACAACGTGAAAGTGCGGCAAAACGCAAAAAAAACGTAACTTTGCAGCCGTGGGGAGGCAACAAAACCTCCCCGCGCAATTATTTCTAACCAACAACAACTGTTATGTTTGAAGAGAAAGCCGGCGAGCTGGCCGGAAAAATCTGGGAGACGCTCAACGCACAGGGCAAGCTCACGGGCAAGGAGCTGAAGAAGGCTCTCAAGCTGCGCAGCGAAAAGGACCTCTACCTTGGCATGGGCTGGTTGCTCCGTGAGGGCAAGCTGGACGTGAACGAGGAGGAGAAGGACATCCTCGTGACACTAAAGTAAGGAAGTGCGGACGCGCCGCGCGTCACACATCTTTCTACGAAACGAAGCGGAGGACTTCCGGCAGAACGTGTTGTGCCGGGTGTTCTCTTTTCTTTTTTCCGAAAAACGGAACCATTGTCCACACCTTTCCCGCCACTTCTTACCGTGTCTGCCACCTCACTCTGCGTAATGGCTTACAGGAAATGGGCATACGCGGTACGGGTAAGGCATTCGGGGGACGCGCTTGTTTCCTACCCTGAGCCACAACGGTATTTCTAGTGCCAAACAGCACGCATCCTTAACATGATTTCAGTTCCGCCCTTTTTCGCGGATTTGCAAAACGCCCGATTATTTCGTAACTTTGTACTACAAGATAGGGGCGCCCCGCAAGCCACAAGGGGCGTTCTTTTGTTTTTTGCCTGCATTGATTATCAAGCACTCACAAGGCTTAAAGTGTACACTTAGGCAAAACAAAGCCTAGGTTTAGTGCCACAGAAGTGCGGCTTGGTCTTCAAAAAGTGTACACTTTGCCGCAAAAAGTCCGGGACTTGCCCCCGGCGAGCCTTACCCACGTTTTTCCGCGCCACAGCATGCGGTTAAAGTAGGATAAAGTCCTGCCCGCGAAAGCTGAAAGGATATGAAACTTACACGCTCTCCGGCACGGTTCTTCCCGTGTGCGGGAAAGCGGTTCCCGTGGGTGTTTCCCGTTTCCCGCACCCCACATGGAGAGGGAGCTTGCACGCCCTGTTTGAAAACAGCGAGAAAGAACAACAAAACCACTGCTGCGGATTCGCGCCTACCACCCTTTCTTCGTAATATTGCACTGCGGCGGGGCAACCCGCCAACCCGAAACCTAAACCAACCAAACCATGAAAACAGAAAACATACTGCGAAACCTTGAAGAGAAGCACCCGGGGGAGAAAGAGTACCTGCAGGCCGTGCGCGAAGTGCTGCTGTCAATAGAGGGCGTGTACAACGAGCACCCCGAGTTTGAGCGCGTGAAGCTGATAGAACGCCTCGTCGAGCCCGACCGCATCGTCACCTTTCACGTGCCGTGGACTGACGACAACGGCGACGTGCAGATAAACCTCGGCTACCGCGTGCAGTTCAACAACGCCATAGGCCCGTACAAGGGCGGCATACGCTTCCACCCGTCCGTCAACCTCAGCATACTCAAGTTTCTCGGCTTCGAGCAGACTTTCAAAAACGCGCTCACCACGCTGCCGATGGGCGGCGCGAAAGGCGGGTCGGACTTCGCCCCGCGCGGGAAGAGCGAAAGCGAGATAATGCGCTTCTGCCAGGCTTTCATACTGGAGCTGTGGCGCAACCTGGGACCCGACCAGGACGTGCCGGCGGGCGACATCGGCGTGGGCGGCCGCGAGGTGGGCTACATGTACGGCATGTACAAGAAACTGACACGCCAGTGTACGGGCACCTTCACGGGAAAAGGACTCGACTTCGGCGGCTCGATACTGCGCCCCGAGGCGACGGGCTACGGCGCGCTATATTTTGTGCACCAGATGCTGGCGGACCACGGCATGGACATCGCGGGAAAGACCATAGCCGTGTCGGGCTTCGGCAACGTGGCGTGGGGCGCGGTGAAGAAAGCCGTGGAGATGGGCGCGAAGGTGGTGACGCTGAGCGGTCCCGACGGCTACGTGCACGACCCCGCCGGCGTGAGTGGCGAGAAAATTGACTATATGCTCGAGCTGCGCTACTCGGGACAGGACGTCGTCGCGCCCTACGCCGAGCGTTTCCCCGAGTCCACGTTCCACCCGGGGCGCAAGCCGTGGGAGCTGCCCGTCGACATCGCGCTGCCCTGTGCCACGCAAAACGAGCTCACGCTGGAGGACGCCGAGGCACTGCGGGCCAACGGCGTGCGCCTCGTGGCGGAGGTGAGCAACATGGGCTGCACTGCCGAGGCGGTGGACTACTTCATCGCCAACCGGATGCCCTTCGCGCCGGGCAAGGCCGTCAACTCGGGCGGCGTGGCTACCTCGGGACTGGAAATGACGCAAAACGCCATGCACCTCTCGTGGACTGCGAAAGAGGTGGACGACCGTCTGCACAACATCATGGCGGCCGTACACGCCCAGTGCCTGCGCTACGGCAAGGAGGACGGGTACATCAATTATGTGCGCGGCGCAAACGTGGCGGGCTTCATGAAAGTGGCACGCGCCATGATGGCGCAAGGCGTGCTTTGACACGCGCTGCGACACACACTCTTATAATAGGTATGGAAAACTGGAAAGACGCACTCGCCGCGCTTGCCGGTACGGAGGGCGTCACTGCGGACAGCACTAACGCCGCCACGGAAGAGGCCACGCGGACGGGAAAGGACAAGGGCACATCCCCATCCCGGCTCCCGCGCCGCCACCGCGAGGGGGTGGTGTACTCCACCGACCCGTCATACGCCTACCGGGAGCCAGCGGCCGAAACTGCCGCCACCCTGCCGAGGGACAAGCAGCGGCTGCGCCTCGCGATGGAGCGTGCCGGGCGGGCGGGAAAGGCCGTCACTCTCGTGCGCGGCTTCACCGGCACGGCGGACGACCTGCTGGCACTGTGCAGGGAACTGAAAAGCAAGTGCGGCGTGGGCGGCGCGGTGAAAGACGGTGTCATCGTCATACAGGGCGACCACCGCACACGGCTCGCCGCGATGCTGCACGAAGCGGGGTACACGCAAACCAAGTGACACCCGCCGCGCGACACCACGGCACGCTTTGCCGCTTGCGGCGAAAAACGTAACTTTGCGCGTGGAAAGACGGCGGCGGCGCACATCCCTTTCGCGACAACGCCGCGCAGCCACCGAGCCTTTACAAGGAAACTACTCTTACACACACTTACAACTTTATCCGTCACTATGGAAAAAAGCGCATTGCAGATAGCCCGCGCCGCCTACCAGCCCAAGCTGCCCGCCGGTCTTCGCGGCAACGTGAGCATCAAGGAGGGACAGCCCACACAGAGCGTGGGTGACCAGGAGGAAATCAAGAAGCTCTTCCCCAACACGTACGGCATGCCCCTCGTGGAGTTTGTGCCCAGCACGGAGGAGAAGACCTACGCCCCGATGAACATCGGCGTGATTCTCTCCGGCGGACAGGCTCCCGGCGGCCACAACGTCATCTGCGGTCTCTTTGACGAACTCAAGAAGCAGAACCCCTCCAACAAGCTCTACGGCTTCCTTATGGGACCTGGCGGCCTGGTGGACCACAAATACACCGAGCTGACGGCGGAGGTGATTGACGAGTACCGCAACACGGGCGGCTTCGACCTCATCGGCTCCGGACGCACGAAGCTGGAGGAGGAGAGCCAGTTTGAGAGCGGCATCAAGATTCTGCGCGAGCTGGACATCAAGGCTCTCGTCATCATCGGCGGAGACGACTCCAACACCAACGCGTGCGTGCTTGCCGAGTACTACGCCGCGCACAACTACGGCGTGCAGGTGATTGGCTGCCCCAAGACCATCGACGGTGACCTTAAGAACGAGCAGATTGAGACCTCTTTCGGCTTCGACACCGCCTGCAAGACCTATGCCGAGGTGATTGGCAACATACAGCGCGACGCGAACTCCGCACGCAAGTACTGGCACTTCATCAAGCTGATGGGACGCTCGGCAAGCCACATCGCCCTTGAGTGCGCCCTGCAGTGCCAGCCCAACGTGTGCATCGTGAGCGAGGAGGTTGAGGAGAAAAACCAGACGCTGGACGACATCGTCACCTACATCGCCTCCGTCGTAGCGAAGCGCGCCGCCGCCGGCAACAATTTCGGCACGGTGCTCATCCCCGAGGGGCTCATCGAGTTTATCCCCGCAATGAAGAAGCTCATCGCCGAGCTCAACGACCTGCTCGCCACCAAGGAAGCCGCAGAGGTTGCCGCCGGCGAACAGCGCACGTGGATCCTCTCCAAGCTCTCCCCGGCCAACGCCGACATCTACAAGAGTCTGCCCGAGGGCGTGGCAAAGCAGCTCACCATGGAGCGCGACCCGCACGGCAACGTGCAGGTGTCGCTCATCGAGACCGAGAAGCTGCTCTCCGAGATGGTGGGCAAGAAGCTCGCCGGCTGGAAGAAGGAGGGCAAGTACAACGGCAAATTCGCCGCACAGCACCACTTCTTCGGCTACGAGGGACGCTGCGCAGCCCCGTCAAACTATGACGCCGACTACTGCTACGCGCTTGGCACAAGCGCCGCGCAGCTCGTGGCAAACGGCAAGACCGGCTACATGGCCATCGTGAAAAACACCACTGCGCCCGCAGAGGAGTGGGTGGCCGGCGGCGTGCCCATCACGATGATGATGAACATGGAGAAGCGCAACGGAGAGATGAAGCCCGTCATCAAGAAAGCCCTCGTGCGTCTTGACGGCGCTCCCTTCAAGGAGTTTGCCGCACACCGCGAGGACTGGGCGGAGAACACGCGTTTCGTATACCCCGGCCCCATCCAGTACTTCGGCCCGACGGAGGTTTGCGACCAGTGTACGGTGACGCTGCGACTCGAGCAGGGCAAGTAAGGCAGCCACGCACTGACACACACGCACTGACGCACCCGCGCCACACACCACGCCCGGCACACGCTCCCCATCCTGCGGCGGCTTACCAGCCTCCGCAAGGTGACAGCGTCACGGACGGGCAGCGGTAGCAGGGCGGCGACAACACACAGGCAGGCAGTACGCTCCCCTTACGGGAAGACGTGGCTGCCTGCCTGTCACTTTCTGTCACTTTCATCCCCCTCCCGCACGTTCAGCACAAAGCCGCAGCGGAAAATCGGAAGCATTTCAAGAAAACGTTTCCGATAAGCCAAACGGGCAAAGACAAGCTGACTTAGGCTTTGCCGTGACGAGGAAACGCACTTTTCGCAGAAAAGAATACAAGCGCACAGCACGGATATGGCATCCGACACCACCAACAACCACCCGCAACGCACACCGCGCCGCACGCCACAACGGCGCGCCGCCGGCACGACCAGCGCGAAGCGGAAATCCGCCGCACGCCGCAAGACGGCACGACGGGGGAAAGCCCGCGCCCGCACACAGTGGCGCGTGCTGGCACTGCGCTGCGCCCTTGTGGCGACGGCCGGACTGCTGTGCTACCTTGTATACATCTACTTCGTCATGCCTTACAGCCTTAAATGGCAGGCGCTCTACGGGCGCGAGACCTACCCCGAGGGCTTTTCCATCCACGGCATTGACGTGAGCCACCACCAGGGACAGATTGACTGGGACAAGGCAGCGCGCTCCACCATAGGGGGGGAGCCGGTCAGCTTCGTCTTCATCAAGGCCACCGAGGGGACGACGCACCTTGACGAAAACTTCAACAACAACTTCTACCAGGCACGCGAGCACGGACTGCTGCGCGGAGCCTACCACTATTTCAAACCCTCGCTGCCGGCGAAAGAGCAGGCCGAGCATTTTCTCAGGCAGGTACACCTTGAGGAGGGCGACCTCCCCCCCGTGCTCGACATTGAGGAGGCGGGGCAGCTGAGCACCAAAGCCCTCCGCGACGCCGCGCTCACCTGGCTCAACACCGTCGAGCGGCGCTACGGCACGCCGCCCATACTCTACACGGGCTACAAGTTCAGGCAGAAATACCTTGACACGCCTGAGTTCCAGAAATACCCCTACTGGATAGCGCACTACTACATACACGCGCTGAGGTACAAGGGCGAATGGCACTTCTGGCAACACACCGACAAAGGCCGCATTGACGGCATAAAGGAGGATGTCGACCTCAACATCTACAACGGCTCGATGCACAACCTGCGCCGGCTCACCATTACCGGCAGTGACGACGGCGACGAAAACAAAGAGGACTGAACGCCGGCAAGCCATAGAGAAGGAGGATAGACACCCCGCAAGCCCAATCAACAACCACGGGAAAACGCTTTGCCGTCCCCGCTGCAAGGAGAAACGCGATATTCTTCTTACCTTTCCGCCCGGGTTGCGTACACACGCCGCCCCACCCCATTCCACATACGCATTATATATATGCGCAGCAAAGCAAGCCGTAACAACACAACAAAGAAAAAACAAAGCACCCCAACCATCCGACATATGAAAAGAACGCTCCTGCTGGCGGCGCTGCCGCTCGCCCTACTCAGCCCCGCCGCCGCACAAACCGAAGTGACCGCCTACCAGCCCGGCGTCACGACGGAGGGCATCACCTACTTCCTCCCCAACACGTGTCTGCGCGTGGTGGTCACGGCACGCCACACCCGGCACGAGCCGGGGGAATTCTGCGCCTACGCCAAGCGGTACCTCCGCCTCAACAACGCACCGCAGACTGCCTACGACACGTGGACAATAGAGAAAGTGGAACTCGTGCCGTACGGCGAGGCAGACAAGACGCAGGCATACAGCATAAAGTTCCGCACCAAGACATCCGCGCCGCTCGTGGGGCTGGCAAGCGACGGCCGTCTTCTCTCCGTCAACGCGAAACCCGCCGACGAGCAGCCGCTGCCCACCGAAAGCGCAACGCCCGACACCACCACGCGCCCCAACGCCTCCGACTACAAGACAGCTGAGATTCTGGCGGCGGGAAGCACGGCGAAGATGGCAGAACTCACGGCCAACGAGATATACGACATACGCGAAAACCGCGGCGCGCTGACCAAGGGGCAGGCGGACTTTATGCCGAAGGACGGCGAGCAGCTGCGTCTCATGCTACAAAGCCTTGACACGCAGGAGGACGCGCTGCTGCAGCTTTTCCAAGGGACGGAGGCAAGCGAGACCTGCGTCCTCGTGAAGGACTTCGTACCCGAGGGGGAGACGGACAAGACGCTGCTCTTCCGCTTCTCCAAGTACCTCGGTATGGTTGACGACGACGACCTTGCCGGCAGCCCCGTCTACATCTCCGTGAAAGACAAGCACACCCTGCCCGCCACAGCCGCCACGGACGCGAAAGCGAAGAAAGAGGTTGAGGACTTGCGCTACCGTGTGCCGGGACGCGCTGAGGTGAAGGTCTTCACGGACGCCAAGACGCTCGTCACACTCTCCGTGCCGATGGCGCAGTTCGGACGCACCGAGCACCTCGGCGGCGACCTCTTCAACAAGAAATACACCACCACGCTGCAACTTGACCCCACCACCGGCGGCATCGCCCGCGTCACGGGCGAGGAGGTGAAATAATGCGCGGGGCGGCGGGAGGCATTCCGGGAAAACGCTTACCTTTGCGGTACATAGCGGCTTTACGGTAGCGGGAAAAGAAAAACACAACCTCACACAAAGCGCGTAAAGCCCTGGGCGAAAGCCACACACACCAAGCAAATGCTCGAACTGGCAAGGCACATAGAAAGACTCGTGCTGCGGCACAACTGCGTGATAGTCCCCGGACTGGGCGGCTTCGTCACGCAGTATGTCCCCGCACGCTATGTGGAGGAGGAAAACATCCTGCTCCCCCCCTGCCGTACCGTGGGCTTCAACCCGCAGCTCACACTGAACGACGGACTGCTTGTGCAGTCGTACATGCAGACCTACGACACGAGCTTCCCCGAAGCGGCACGCATCGTGGAGGACGAGGTGAAACAGCTGCGCGAGTGCATACGCCGGGACGGCGGATGCGACATCAAGGGCATCGGGCGGCTCTCGCCAAACGGCACGGGCGGCTACGACTTCACGCCGGACGAGGCGGGAGTGGTTTCCCCCGAGCTCTACGGACTTGACTCGTGTCCCGCAGTGAGGGCAACCGCCGGCAAAAGCGCGACAGGCAAGGGCAAACACGCCAAGTCGCGGCGCACGCCGGTCATACGCCGCACGGAGAAAAACTACACGCTCAGCCTCAACCGCGAACTGGTGAACTACGCCGCCGCTATCGCCGTAGCCGTTGTGTTCTACTTCCTTTGGGCAACCCCCGTCTCTGTGACACCGGACACGGGAGGCGTGCAGACCGCGTCGGTCATCGCGCCTGCCGCCACCACAAACGCCACACCACGGGAAGCCGCCCGCCCCACCACAACCCGGCAGACTGCAGAAGCGGCCGGACAGGCACAGGCGGAAGCCGAGGGAAAGGCAAGCTGCTCACAAGCACAGCCCGGAACGCCTCAAGACGAAACGGCAAAAGCCACGGCCGAAACCGCAAAGGACGTAACAGCACAAGAAGAGCTATCCGACAGCCCGTGCTACTCCATCGTGCTTGCCAGCGCCATCACAAAGCGCAACGCCAAGGACTACTCCGTCCGGCTGCAAAAAGACGGAATGCAAGACGCAAGGGTGTACACGCGCGGCCGTATGACACGGGTGGTTTGCGGGCGATACCCCACCCGCGAGAAAGCGCAGCAAGCCCTGCGCGAAAGGCAGCGCGAAGGACACTTTGCCGACGCGTGGGTGATGGAAACGAAATGACACACGCCCCCGCAAGCAACAACGGAGGAATACAACGCACGCTGTGTGGCACTTCCGAAAAAGCGGACGGGGATGCCCCCTGACTTATCCCGCAACGGAAACAGGCCGCGGCCAACCGCAACGGCAGACGCAGGCACTTTGGGGTTATGAGGACGGAACAACCCGCCGCCACCACGGCGGGAGTTTCCCCTCATAACCCCAAAAACATATCCCCGCCGCCACTCTCTGCCGCACGCCCACTCGCAAAACCTACCGCAAGCCCGACGCGTGCCACACAACGACACCCCAACCCACACCACACAAAAAAAGATGAGAAAGATACGCTGCCCAAAGTGCGACGCCTCCATACAGTTTGACGAAAGCCGCTACGAGGCGGGGCGCGTGCTGGTTTTTCAGTGCCCCGAGTGCAACAAGCAGTTCAAGATACGTGTGCCAAAACCCAAGCCCGCCGATGTCACGCCAACGGACACTGTGCCGCAGGACGGCGCAACGGAAGCCGGAGACGAGACGGAAAAGCCGGCAGGCTTTCTCACCGTGCTTGAAAACGAGTTCCACTTCCGCCAGGAGATACCGCTCCTCGCGGGTGAAAATGTGGTGGGCCGCTACGTCAAGGGCAACACCGCCAACGCCGCCATACGCACCGTCGACCCGAGCGTCGACACGACGCACTGCGTGATAAGTGTGAAGACCACCGCCGCCGGCGTGACGCGCCTCTCCCTGCGCGACGCTCCCTCGGGCACGGGCACTTTCCTGCAAGGCGAGCTGCTCGGGCCGCGCGAGAGCGCGTACCTCGCCGACGGTGACATCATCAACATCGGCGCAACGACAATGATTGTACACATCAACTGACACGCCACGCCCGCCCCTTTCCCTTTCCCCATGAACCTTCTTCCCCGCAAAACAGCCCGCACCGCCAGATGGCTCGCCATATTCTTCGCTGCTTCCCTCGCCGCCCCACTCGCCGCGCAAAGCACAGCCGGCACGGCAAAAACTGCTGCCGCGCAGCCTTTCAAGGGGCATTTCGTCTGCAAGGAACACGGCGTACACCTCCACCTCAACCTCTACGAGGCCGACCTCACCGCACCCGGCTTCTCCTTTCTCGGGAAAATGAACGGCTACATGGACGGCAACATCTACGGCACGTGGATGCTGACACGCCACGAGGTGAAAGACGGGAAAGCACGACTGCGCTTCGCCAACGACATCGGCTCGGACACGCAGGACGCGGAGCTGACACTCACCTCCGACAGCACATTCCACTACCGCGCCATCGGGGGCAACGCCGTGCGCCGCGCCGTGGGGCGCAAGCTGGTGAAGACGGAGGGCAGCATGGACTTCACCCTGACGCGGCGTTGAGGCATTCGCCGCCGCAGTACTCCTTTTTCTTATGCTTCCTAAATTACTGCAAGCGCTCAAAGACGCTGGGGCGGGGCTGGCTGACATCCTGCTTCCGCGCAGTTGTGAGCTGTGCGGAACTAACCTCAACGGAAGCGAGCGCCACATCTGCACGCGCTGTATGACGCTGCTGCCGCGCACGGGCATAAAGGGTGCGGCAGGAAACGCTGTGGAAAGGCTGCTTTGGGGACGCGCCAAAGTGCAGAGAGCCAACTCTTTTCTATACCATTACCCCCATACGCGCAACGCCGTCACCGTCTACGCGCCGAAATATGACGCAAAGCCCTCACTTGCCGTATACCTTGGCGAGATGATGGCGGAGGACCTTGCGGGGACGGACTTTTTTGACACGCTGGACTGCATCGTGCCTGTGCCGCTTTTCCAGAAACGCGAGCGGAAGCGGGGCTTCAACCAGAGCGAGCGGCTTGCCCGCGGCGTGTCGCGCGTCACGGGACTGCCCGTGCATGCGCACGCCCTGCTCCGCGCCACGGAGACCGTGTCGCAGACGCTTTTCGGGAAAGAGGAGCGCGAGCGCAACATACGGGAGGCTTTCACCCTCGCCCCGGGCGCGGACGCGCTGCTGGCGGGCAAACATGTGCTTCTGGTGGACGACGTGGTGACTTTCGGCGGAACCCTCGCCGCCTGCGCCGCCGCGCTTGCCGCCGCGCCGGAGGTGAAAGTGAGTGTGCTTGCACTTGCCGTGAGCCACAGCCAGCGCAAGCGCGACTTCCCGCACGACACGGCACGCGGACGGGACATCCACACGGAGACGGACTTCATCTGAGCCGACGAGCCGCTTTTCCTTTCCCATTATTCCGACGGGAAAACCGGTTAAACGCCGGAATGCCGCCAACACCTAAAAAAGGATGTCGTCCGCTCCCCACTCCGCCCCCGCCTTTTCCACACGTTTCCGCACCTTTTCCGCCTTGCCGAAACACAGGCAACACTCCGGCTCTTCCACGCATACGGCAATGGCGAGTCATTTATTTGCACAAAGTCTTTGCCCGTGTGCAATATAGCCTTAACTTTGCCGCCGTTTCTACCAACAAAGAAGTAAAACATGAGAACTTTTAAGCTCCTCGGTGCGGCAGCCATGCTCTGTGCCGCGCTGCCGGTCGGGGCTGGCGGTTACCTGACCAACACAAACCAAAGCGTGTCCTTCCTGCGCAACCCGGCCCGCGACGCCGTGATAGCAATAGACGGCGCGTACTCCAACCCCGCCGGCATTGGCTTCATGAAGATGGGGTGGCACCTCGGCTTCGACCTGCAGAGCGCCTACCAGACACGCACCGACGAGACGGTATTCGCGCCCTTTGCGCTCGGCACGGTAAACAGCACGGCCAACAGCGAAAGCGGATACAAAAAATACACCGGCAAGGCAAAAGCCCCGGTCGTTCCCTCCTTCGACCTTGCCCGCGTGGGCGAGAAATGGTTTGCCTCCTTCCACTTCGGCGTGACGGGCGGCGGCGGCAAGTGCACATTCTCCGACGGTCTCCCTTCCTTTGAGAGCCAGGTGGCCATGCTGCCGCTCATAGCCGACGTGCTGTCGCCGGGTGCGGTGACAGGCTACTCAATGGACACTTACATGCGCGGACGCCAGTACTACTTCGGCGGGCAGTTTGGCGTGGGATACAAAATACTGCCGCAACTCAGCGTCAGCGTGGGCGGACGTGTGGTGTACGCCCAGTGCAACTACTACGGCTATGTGCGCAACATCGGCGTGACGGCGGGCGGGCAGCAAATGTCGGCAGCCGACTTCCTTGAAGCCAACAACCTCGGCTCCTTCAAAAGCCTCGTGGCCGACCGCGAGCTCAACTGCGACCAGGCGGGCTGGGGCTTCACGCCCATCATCAGCGCCGACTACCGCCTCGGACGCTTCAATTTCGCCGCGCGCTATGAGTTCAAAACCCGCCTCCGCCTGAAAAACCAGGCTGGCGTGAACACAAGCGGACTCTCCGAGTACGACGACGGGAAAAGCATCAAGGCGGACATCCCCGCCATCATCTCATTGGGGGCACGCTATGACGTGCTGGACAACCTGCACCTCAACGCGGGCTTCCATTACTACTTCGACAAGCAGGCGACGCAGCACGAAAACCGCCACAACTACCTTGAGAAAGGCGGATGGGAGGTGCTGGCGGGCGCCGAGTATGACATCAACAAACGCTGGACGGTGAGCGCGGGCTGGCAGACGACGCACTACGGCCTTGGAAAGGACAGCCGCTTCATCAGCGACATGAGTTTCGTCACCAACTCCAACTCTCTCGGACTGGGCGCGCGCTTCCAGCTGCGCAAAAAGGTGGCGCTCAACATCGCTTACTTCAAGACATTCTACAAGCGCTACGAGCGCACGCAGACCGACTTCTACTCGCTCAACGAGAAATACGCCGCGACACTCACGCCGGTGCTGGGGCCGAAGGTGCAGGAGATGAAGCAGGGACTTGAGCAGCTCACCGCCGCCTTGCAGAACCCCGACCTGTCCGCTGCGCAGCGCGAGGCGTACCAAAACCGCATCGCCGGCGTGAAGTCGCAGCTCACCGCCGCGCAGCGCATCATGTCGCCGCTCTCGGGCACGGAGACTTTCCACCGCACCAACGATGTCTTTGGCATTGGTCTGGAAATTGACTTTTGACGATCTTCGAGTACATCCCGAACCCGCCGCCGCACCTCCCCGTAAGCTCTGGCGGCGGTCGCCCCAAAATCAGGATGTAACAAAAACACACTAAAAACTGACATTTTGATTTCCCGGGCGTTTTAACATTTCTTGCTTTCGGCGGGAAAATGTATTATCTTTGTACTACAAGATAGGGACATCCCGCGAGGAATGTCCC
>CAVGTC010000013.1:0-28566 GCA_963632255.1 Lachnospiraceae bacterium
GTCAAAACGCCTGCACTTGGCCCACGTGATACCGTGGTACTCGGTCACTGAAGTGCGGCTTGGCCTTCAAAGTACCGCGGCATCTTGTCACCGAAGTGCGGCTTGGCTTCAAAAAGGGTACACCGGGCCGCTACAGGCCGCCGACACCGTTAAACTTTCCTAAAAATAGCCCTCCTTTCGCGGCGGCGCGTTTTGACACTTTGCTCGATTTTTAGGGTGAGAACTGACATTGCGACTTTTCGGGGGTTAGTGTGGCCGTTTTCGTCTTGCACTTTCAGAAAAGGGTCGCTGTTGGGTGTTTCAGTAATCCCCGGAGGCGGATTTATCGCAGCAATAGCCGACAAAAAGGCCGGCACTCTGTTGGGAGTGCCGGCCTTTCCTTAATGATGCGGCCTAATTGCTTTGTGGACGGAAAAGGTGGTAAGTCAGTCCGCACCTTTGCGCAGTGTGGGTAATGCCCCGCCCGCGCGGCTCAGATGCGGTCGAGCACGGTGGTGATGAGGTGGTCGATGGTGCTTTTGTAGCCCGTGTTGGCACGCCCCGCCACGCGGTTGGCGATGACCATGCAGCACGTGAGTGCCTTGTGCCCCATCAGGCGCGAGAGACCCGCCACCGCGCTGCTCTCCATCTCAAAGTTTGTGATGCGCTGTCCGCCGTACTCGAAAGCCTCAATCTTCTCGTTTGCGTGAGGGTCGGCCAACGGCAGGCGCACCTTGCGCCCCTGCGGGCCGTAGAAGCCGCCGCAGGCTATGGTGATGCCGCGTGTCATGTCCGCGCCCGCCACGCGCTCAAGCAGCTCCGGGTCGGCGTGTACTACGTAGGGGTGGGTGATGCACTGGTTGCCGTGCCACTGCATGTGCGCGCAGAACGCCTCCTCAAGGGGCAGGTCGCACACATTGTCGCGCCCGGCGTAAAAGTTTAGCAGTCCGTCAAAGCCTATGCTCACCGCGCTGGCTATGAAAGTGCCCTCGGGCGTGGACGGCTGCAGGCCGCCGCAGGTGCCCACGCGCACTATCTCGAGGCTGCGCAGGGTGGGGCGCACGGTGCGCGTGGCGAAGTCCACGTTGGCCAGCGCGTCAAGCTCGTTAAGCACGATGTCAATGTTGTCGCAGCCTATGCCGGTGGACACCACCGAGATGCGCTTGCCCTTGTAAGTGCCTGTCACGGTGCGGAACTCGCGGTTGGACACGTCGCACTCCGTCGTGTCAAAGTGCGCCGCCACCACGGGCACGCGTCCGGGGTCGCCCACAAGCATCACCTTGCCGGCAAGCTGCCCGGGGCGCAGGTGGAGGTGGAATATGCCGCCGTCCGCGTTGATAATCAGCTCGGAGGGGGCGATGGGGGTGTTGGTTCCGTTGTTCATGGCAAAATCTTTATGTGTGGGGGACGGCCGCTCACTGTGCGGCGAGTTCGGCTTCCCTCATCTTCTTGCAAAGGTCGTTGTACTCGCGGCGCAGGGCGGGCAGTGAGTCGTAGGCCTCGGACAGCATGTTGGCCGAGTCGTAGGCTCGCTCGCCTTTCTTCGCGGCACGCTGCAGCAGGTCTATACGGCTCTCCGCCGCCCGCAGCTGCAGCAGAGCCTCGTCCGCGCGGCGGGCGTAGCCGCGCGCCTTCTCGCTGGCAAACTGGCGCAGGGAGGTGTATACGCGGTTGTCGTCTATCACGTAAAAGCCCGTCTCCTCCTCCACAGCGCCCGCCGCGTCGGTCTTGCGGCGTGCGGCGAGCCGTTTCTTCGCCTCTTTCACGGTGCCCGCGTCATACTGCGACTCCGCCACGCCGGCTATCATCGCCGCGCGGCGCACGCGGGTGGCGTTTTCCGAGTCCATCTGCCACACGGCGTAGGTCTCCTCGGGCACGAAGACATACACGCAGACGGTGTCGCCCTGCTGGTTGCGGTCCGTCACAAGCCAGCCCAGCCGTGCGTCCTCGTCAATGGCGAGGAGGTAGTCGTTGGCGGGCGAGTTGAACGGCATGCCGAGGTTTTCGGCGCGGAGGTACGACTTCGACTCGTTGTCGTAACGTGTGACGAAGAGGTCGTAGCCCCCGAGGCTTTCCTCGCCCTCGGCGGCGAAATAGAGTGTCACGCCGTCGGGCATGACGAAGGGGCAGTCGGCGTCGGCCGTGAGTGAGTCGAGTCCGGGCAGCGCGGACGGTTTGCTCCACCGTGTGCCGTTGAGGTAGGAAACGGAGAGCGTCTTCTCGCCGAATTTCTCCCCGGACACCGACAGCCAGGCCTTGTCGCCCAGCGCGTTGGTGTACGCCACGCGTCCCGCGCCGGCGGGCGGGGGGGCGAGCGCGTCCGTGATGTCGGAGGCGGGTGACAGCGTGCCGCAGCCTTTGCCCAGCCTGAGCGCGGCGAGCGCCGCGCCGCGTGTGGTTTTCACGCTGTCCACAAAGGTGACGCGCTGCGTGGCGCGCAGCATGTCTGCGCCGAGGCGCGCGCGGCGTATGTCGTCCTCAATGTCGTAGGTGTCGCGTCCCGCCTTGTGTGCCGCCGCAAGGTCGCGCTGCAGGGTGGTGAGTGCCTCGTCAAAGCGGTACTGTGACATCAGCGTCTGCGCCGAGGGGGCGGGAGCGGCGGCGCGTGCCGTGCGCGTGCGCTGTGCGGGTGCGGCGGTGAATGCTGCGGCAAGGAGGCCGGCCGTTAGCGCCAGCCGTGTGCGGCGGATTAGTGTCATCTCTGTCTTATGGTTTCCTTTCGGGGTTGACCCTGTGTAGTCTGTTCCCGGGCTTTCTTCCGCCCTGCCGGCGTGCGGTGGCGGGACAGCCCTTTGCGTAAGGGGAGTGGTTTGGGCTTCAAAAGTACTATTTTATTGCCATACCACCCCGCCCGCGCCGTCTCTTGCCGCCCTGTCCGCAAGCGCGGCGGCGGAAAACAGGATATTACGCCGCCTTTCTCCGCGCCGCGTGCTACCATCCACCCTCACTTTTTTTGCCGCTTAAGCCCTTATTTACGCCGCATAAGCCGCAAGTTCGGCACTTCGCGCACATTGGCGGTTGGTGTGCTATTCCCCGCGTCGTGGCAATATGCTATTTTCGCAGCAGGAGCGGCAAGGCTCTTGCTTGCGAAAACGCGAAATGGAAAGTAAGAGCCAGTCCGCCCGGTTGTTTTTATCACTACCTAATAAATACACAATCATGAAAAAAACAAGTCGCAGCGCCCTTAGGGCGTTTTACACGCTGTTTGCAGTTATGGCGGCAGCTTTGGCGCTCACGGCGTGCGGGGACGACAACGACGAGACCGTAAAGGGAAACGACGGGACGCTATCCGCGCAGCTTGTTGGGTCGTGGGTGATGTTTGACGATAACGACGGTATCATCCTCAACGCGGACGGGACGGGCCTTTACGCCGAGCATTACGACGAGGAGCGGGGAGCGGATGTCGCCGCTTTCACTTGGGTGGCGGACGAGGCAAACCGTCGTGTATTTCTGAGTTATGCGGAAACAGAGGATCACGGCTCGTATACGGATGTCTACACCAATGTGAGTGTCAGCGGTGACATTCTTACGTGCCTGGACTCTGACGGAGATACAATCCGGCTGAAAAGGCGGACGTTCACTTACCGGACAATGGACGAGGTGGACGCGGAAGGCGGCGGTGACAGCGGTGACGGGGGACAGTCCGGTGGCAACACGTTTGACATTACGGCTTCCGCCTCCTCCGTTTCCGCCCAGGGCGGCACGCTGTCGTTTTATGTTTACAACAAGGACAAGAAAGAGATAACGATAAAGTACCCGGTCGGGCAGTCGGCCGTATGGCAGTCGCTCTCCACCACGCGTTATGCTGGGGGCGGGGACTGGCTTTGCAAGGTGACCGTGCCGGCCAACACCTCTTCCACCGCAGAGCGGCACACGTACAGATTTTACAAGGATGACGGCTCGGAGGCGTACTTCTATGTCAGTCAGGCGGGGGGCGGTTCAGGCGGCAGCAGTGAGGCTGTCTGGGGCAAGGTGGACGTGGTGGCGGAGGTCATCGGTCCGGGACTGGCGTACGACAAGGAGGCGCAGTTTTATGACGGGAAAACGGGGAAGGTGGACTATGTCTATTACCCGTCAAGCGGGAAATACTACATCTACGGCAGTTATTTTTGCAGCAATCCCGACGCCAACGGCGGAAAGGGCTTGCGCTATGATGCGAAGAAAGGGTACAACCGCATTTGTGTGTACAGTGGGGTGTACTTCGATTACAGCGTGAGGCCAACGGTCAAATACAATTGGGATGTGATGTTGAGGTTCACGCTTCCGTGAGCTGTTGTCGCGGGCGGGTGCGGGTAGGCTGACGCTCCCGCCCGCGATACCCGGCACGCCAGGGGCGGCGTCGGCACGGCCTTCCCCGTCCACCTCTTAATAGTTCTGGACGCAGGGCGGGCGGATGATACGGAAATCCCCGGCACGCGGCGTGTGACCGTATGCCGGGGATTGATTTTGTCAGAAGTGTCGGGCTGAAACGTGTGGCGCGTGCTTTGCGCGTCTTCCGCATGGTGTTGCACCTGCGCGGTGGCGGGGATGTAGCGCAGTCCCGTTTGCCCTTACTGTGGTGTCAGCGTGCTTGCGGAGGTGTCAGTCGTCGACGCCGTTCCAGTAGTCGCTGCTGTAGTTGCCGTTCCCGTTGGACAGCACGCCGCCCTCCGTGTCGATGGTCTCTTCCGTGCCGTCCTCTTTCTGGCCGCCGATGGTGAGGCTTGTCGCCATCAGTCCCTCGGTGTTGAGGCGCACGGCGTCGCTGGCGGGGGTGATATAGTTCTTCTTCATTTTGCTTTCGAAATTGCTTTTGTGTCTTACATATCCCCGGAGCCTCGGGTTGTCCGCCTTGCGGCGGCATGCCCCTACGGCTCCGGGGGCTTGTTGCTATTGCCGGAGTGTGACGCCGGCTTGGGGTGTATTTACTTCACCAGTACCTTCTCGCCCTTGTCCGTCACGAAGATGCCGTTGGAGGGGAACAGCACGCGGCGGCCGGAGAGGTCGTAGTACTTCACGCTGCGCTGGCTCTCGCTCTGCACGGCGTTGATGCCGGTGGTGTCACCGCCGAGCGAGAAGCTCAGGCCGGCTGCGCTCGCGCCATCGTTGGTGTCGTTGATGCTGGCGGCGGGGAGGTATGCCTTGTTGCAGGGCACGGTCTCGATGGTGCCTTTCATGAAGGCTGCCTGCCCTTTCGAGTTTTTGCCGAGGAAGTAGTTTCCACCCGAGGTGAAGCCCGTGCGCTTTGCCGTGGCTGCCTGCAGCAGGTTGGTTGCGGTGAGCGCGTCTGCGCTCTCAAGGATGGTGCAGTTGACGGTGGTCTCTCCGTCGTGTGCGAGAAGCACGCCAGTGTTGGCGGGTATCACGCCGCTCGTCAACTCCTCAAGCTTGAGGAGGCCGTCGCCGGCCTGGATGGCGTAGTATACCGTCACGTCCTCGCCGGTGGGCACTTCCACAGCGAAGGGGAATGCCACGGAGGCGTAGCCCACTGCGCTGATGACGACGGGCACTTCCGTCACTTTCTCAAACTCCCAGTAGTTGCCCTTGTCGTCGTCGTGGCCGTCATAAGCCTGGAGGTTGTCGCCCTTGTCGGCGCTGAAGGCGTTGATGGTATGGTTGTTGCACACAAGCTGGAACTGCGTCTGCGTGTCGTGTCCCGTGAACTGGGCGGTGGCCATCTTCTTAAGGGTGTATGCGCCGGCGTACTGCGCGTCGACGGGCATGTCCACGCTGCTGTTGGTGTCGGTGTAGTCGCAGAGGTATGCGCCCACGTTGGGGTTTACCACATTCCATATGTCGCCGTCTATTTCCTCAAACTGCCACAGCTGCGGCACAAACGCGCTTGCGCCGTCGGTCTTGCCGTCGGCCACGCGTGCCACGGTGCGGTTGATGCTGTTGTCGGCGTTGTACGCATCCTCAAAGCTACCCGTATTCGAAGTGGGGATGGCGGCGGTGGTGGCGTACGCCTTCGTGATGCCGCTTGCGCTCTTGATGCGGTAGTACGCCGTGGTCTCGGGCACGGGGTTGGAGTTGTAGACTATGTCGTAGGCTGCCTCAAGCCCTTCCACGGTAGTGGCCACCTGTGCCGCCGTCTTGGCGTTGTCGACAGCGTTCTGCGAGATGCAGGAGAGGTTGCCCTCGGTGGGTATTTCGATGCCGTTGATGGTGGAGAGCATGGCGGCGCGGCCGTTGTTCCTGATGATGTCGCTGTTGTCCACCTTGTTCAGCATCCAGCACGAGCCGCCGTCGTTCTGCGCGTCGCTGTAGTTCCAGATGCCCGCGTGGCTGCTGGCGTGGTCGCCAAGGTAGGCGTACGTCTCGCCGGGGTATTTGAGGGAGAAGCCGCTGGCGTTGGTGCTGTTGGGCATCACGATAAACTTCGTGCCGTCAGCGGAGAGCGTGGCCGACACGCCGTTGGTGCCGCTGGCCACGGTGATGTAGGTGCCGGTCTGCTTGCAAAGCACCTTCACGCCGTAGCCGTCCTTAACAAACGCCCAAAGACCGCCCTTGAATGCTTCGTAGCTGCCGTTGAGGCGCGCAAGGCCGTAGGTTGTGCCGATGCCGTCCTCGGACGTGAGCTTGATGAGGTTGCTTGCCGTGTTCTGGCGGAAGTACACGTTGTACCATACGGGGTCGGTCTCGTCATAGAAGGTGAAAGGCACCTTGCTCTCGTCAAGGGTGGGCTCGGCGGAGGAGTCGGATACCGTGAAGTGGAAAGTGGCGTTGCTCTGGCTCACCGTCAGGTCAGTCTCCGTGCAGGTTGCCTTGGGCAGCGTGTAGTAGAGGCTCACTTCCTCGGTGAAGTTGACGGACGGAGCCTTGGTCTCGATGGACGTGCCGCCGGTCACTGCGCAGTACGAGGTGGTTGTGGTCTCTCCTGATGTGGTCTCCATCTTCACTGCGTAGGCGGGGGTGAGGCCCTCAAGCGTGTAGTCCGACACGGCGTAGAACTCCCACTGCACGCAGCTGCCGCTCTGGGTGGCCGTGCCGCCCTCCCAGTAAGAGAGCGCGTAGGTGGTGCCGCTGTAGTCGTTGCAGTGCAGGTACATCGGGCTGGAGTAGGGGTTGTAGTTGTTCTGGTACATCAGACAACCGTTCTCAAGTATCCCGTCGCTGGTCGTGGTGATTTTCTGTACTGTCAGCACGGCCGCGTTGTCAATGGTGGGGTTGATGCTGCAGTTGCCCCCGTGGCCGGAGGTGGCGGGTATGTACACGCCCTTGCCGCAGTTGTAGAAGACGAGGCCGTTGTCCGTCTTCGTCACATACCAGATGTAGTCGGCGGTTGTGGGTGCGTCGGTCTGCGTGACATGGCGGAAGCGGCTTCCGTAGCCGCTGCCGTCGGCGTAGGTGAGGTAGCCGTCGTTGCCCTTGGTGTGCGTCTTCAGCACATAGTAGCCTTCCGTCACGTTTTCAGGGTCCGTGGCGGTGGAGGCCACGGTCTGTGCCTGCGCCGTCGCTCCGCAGAAAAGCAGCGCGGCGGTGGCGGCGAGTTGGGTAAATAGCTTCATAGTGGTTCGTTATTGGTTAAGTATATTGTCTCTGTATCTTGTGCTGTCGTTTCCAAAGGGGGGAATCTTGCTTGACAGTTCCGCTTAAAACGGCGGAATTGCTTTCTGTCTGTTGCAAATGTACGGAAAAGCGTGAATAATTTTTACTTCCGGGGGGGGTAAAAGTGACGCAGCCCGCGGAAAAGCCGTATGGCTTGCCCGTCGCCGGGCGCGGGGTGTGCGCCGTGCGTGCGCGGTGGAGCGACGCAATGCCGGTGATGGGCGCGCGTCTCGCGCGCGTATATATATAAGGTGTGCCTTGGAGCTAACGCTGGGGAGGAAGAGAAGAGAAAAGGCTCCGCCGCTCAAAGCAGCGGGAGCAGCTGCGCGGGGCTTGATATGACGGGCGTGCCGTCCAGCGGCAGGGCGCGGAGAAACGACTCGTCGCGGAAGCCCCACGAAACGAGTACGCAGCGCATTCCCGCGCGCCGCGCAGTCTCAAGGTCCACTTCCGAGTCGCCCACGTACACCGCCGTGTCCGGTTTGCCCCCGAGCTGTCTTACCGCCGCCAGCACGCCACTCGGGTCGGGCTTGCGGCGCACCTCGCCGCCCTCACCCACGGCAGTGCGCACAAGCGTAGCGAAGAAGTGGCGGTGCAGCTCGGCCACGGCGGCATGCGGCTTGTTGGACACGATGGCGGTGCCCAGTCCGTCCGCCCGCAGGCGTTCAAGCAGCTCCGCCACGCCGGGGTAGGGGCGCGTCGTGTCAAGGCAGTGCGCCAGGTAGTGCGAGCGGAAGTCCGCCAGCACGCGCTTAAGGTCGTCCCCCTCGGCGCGTCCTCCCACGGCGCGGGTGACGAGGGCACGCGCGCCGTTGCCAAGGAAAGCCCGCACCTCCGCCGTCGAGCGCGGAGGCAGGGAGTTGAGGCGCAGGGCGTGGTTGACACTCGCGGCAAGGTCGGCGAGAGTGTCAAGCAGCGTCCCGTCAAGGTCGAATATCACGTTGTCTGTCATACGGCTTGTCATAACGGCGCGGAAGTTTTTCTTGAAAAAGGCGGGCGCGGGCTTGGCTCCAAACAATGACACAGGGAAGGCACGCCGCGCGCCGCCGCGCGAAATTACGAAGAAAAGCTATACCTTTGCACTGCCCTCCGCCACGGACACGCTCCCGGCGCACCGCGCAAGGGGCGGGCGCGGCGGAAAGGAAAGAAAAAATATACCGGAACACAATCAAACTATTGGCAATAATGGAAAACAACGAAGCCCTCATCGCCCAGTGCGAGCAGGTGGCCCGTCTCTGGATGACCTCGGACAGCTATGACGCGGACACGAAGCAGGCCGTCAAGGCGATGGTGGAGAACCCCGACAAGACCGAGCTCATCGACTCTTTCTACAAGACGCTGGAGTTTGGCACGGGCGGCTTGCGCGGCATTATGGGACCGGGCACCAACCGCATGAACATCTACACCGTCGGAGCCGCCACGCAGGGGCTGTCCAACTACCTTAACCTCAACTTCAAAGGCCTGCCGCAGATAAGCGTGGTGGTGGGGCACGACTGCCGCAACAACAGCCGCCTCTTCGCGGAGACCGCCGCCAACATCTTCTCGGCCAACGGCATCAAGGTGTACCTCTTCGAGGACATGCGCCCCACGCCGGAGATGTCGTTCGCCATACGCCGCCTGGGCTGCCAGAGCGGCATCATACTCACCGCCAGCCACAACCCCAAGGAGTACAACGGCTACAAGGCCTACTGGGACGACGGCGCGCAGGTGCTCGCCCCGCACGACAAGGGCATCATCACCGAAGTGAACAAGGTGCGGGTGGAGGACATCAAGTTTGAGGGGAACCCCGCGCTCATCGAGACTTTGGGCAAGGAGATGGACAACGAGTACCTTGAAAAGGTACACTCGCTCAGCATCGACCCCGCCTGCATCAAGCGCCAGAGCGACCTGAAAATAGTTTACACCCCGCTGCACGGCACGGGTATGATGCTCATCCCCGACTCCCTCAAGCTTTGGGGCTTTGAAAACGTGCACTGCGTGCCCCAGCAGATGGTGAAGGACGGCAACTTCCCCACCGTCAAGAGCCCCAACCCCGAGAACGGCGAGGCGCTCACCATGGCCATCGACCTTGCGAAGAGCATCGATGCCGACATCGTGATGGCGTCCGACCCCGACGCCGACCGTGTGGGCATGGCCTGCAAGGACGACAAGGGCGAGTGGGTGCTGGTGGACGGCAACCAGACCTGCATGCTCTTCCTCTACTACATCATAATGAACCGCAAGGCGCAGGGCAAGATGCAGGGCAACGAGTTTATCGTCAAGACCATCGTCACCACCGAGCTTATCAAGAGCATCGCGGAGAAAAACGCCATACGCATGTACGACTGCTACACGGGCTTCAAGTGGATTGCCCGCGAGATACGCCTCAACGAGGGCAAGCTTCAGTACATCGGCGGCGGCGAGGAGAGCTACGGCTTCCTGGCCGAGGACTTCTGCCGCGACAAGGACGCCGTGTCCGCTTGCTCGCTCCTCGCCGAGATTTGCGCCTGGGCCAAGGACCAGGGCAAGACGCTCTACGACGTGCTGATGGACATCTATATGGAGTACGGTCTTTCCGTAAACCAGACCATCAACGTGGTGAAGCCGGGAAAGACCGGCGCCGACGAGATTAAGGCCATGATGGAGCGTTTCCGCACGCACCGTCCCGCAGAGATAGCCGGCTCGCCCGTTGTCTGCACGAAGGACTACGGCACGCTTATGCAGTTTGACGCGGCGGGCAACGACACGCCGCTCGACTTCCCCGAGAGCAGCAACGTGCTGCAGTGGTACACCGCCGACGGCACGAAAGTCAGCGTGCGCCCCTCCGGCACAGAGCCCAAGATAAAGTTCTACATTGAGGTGAAGGCGCACATGGACTGCCCCAAGTGTTACAAGGCCGCAGTGGCCGGCACGCAGGACAAGTTTGACGCCGTGAAGAAGAGCCTCGGTCTGGCCTGACCCCGTCCGCCGCAAAGACCGGCGCGAGCACACATACACAGGAAGCCCCGTCTCCCGCGCGGAGGCGGGGCTTCCGCCTTGTTGGGGGACACAAGCACAATGCGGAGATGACCTACTATTTCCTTTTCCACGGTGACAGCCTGCTGCTCACCGGCGAGGGGCGTGTGCCCTGCGCCGACGACTGCCCCGTGCCCCTGCCGGCGGGGACGGTGCTGCACCGGCTTCCCGCGCTGGAAGGGCGCGAGAGCCGCACGGCAAGCCTCGCCGCGCCCCCGGCTGAGGATGGCGGGTGGCGCATGACACCGCTGCGCAGCGCCTTCTACTCACTCCCCGCCGCACTCTACAAGATGGCGGGCAAGGCACGCGAGATACTCCACTGGGACAGCACCACCCGCTACTGCGGCGTGTGCGGCACGCCCCTGCGCCTGCACACTGACATCTCCAAGCGCTGCCCCTCTTGCGGACGTGAGGTGTGGCCCGCGCTATCCGCCGCAATAATAGTAGCCGTGACGCGCGGCGGCGGCGAGGAGATACTCCTTGTGCAGAGCAAGAAGTTCAAGCGCGACTATCTTGGGCTCGTGGCGGGCTTCGTGGAGACCGGCGAAACGCTGGAAGAGTGTCTGCGCCGCGAGGTGGCGGAGGAAACGGGACTTAGCGTGGCCAACATACGTTACTTCGCCTCGCAGGACTGGCCTTACCCCTGCGGACTGATGATGGGCTTCACCGCCGAGTACGCCGGGGGCGAGCTTACCCTGCAGCGCAGCGAGCTTAACAAGGGCGGGTGGTACCGCCGCGACAACCTCCCCGCCATACCCGGCGAGGTGAGTCTGGCGCGGAGGCTCATCGACCATTGGCGGCGCGGCGGGAATTCCGGGAAATAACGAAACAACACACACAGCGATATGAGAAACAGACTTCACAAGGCGGCGCTCGCGCTCTTCGCGTGCCTCTGCCTGTGCGGCACGCGCCCGGCCGCGGCCTGCACCAACTTCCTCGTGGGCAAGGACGCGTCGGCCGACGGCTCCGCCTTCATCACCTACAACCAGGACAGCTATGGCATGTACGGCCGTCTTTCCTACCTGCCCGCCGCCCGCCATGCCAAGGGCGAGATGAGAAAGATATACGACGGCGACACCAACGCCTACCACGGCGAGATACCCGAGGCGGAGCAGACCTACGCCGTGATGGGGTACATCAACGAGCACCAGCTTGCCATCACCGAGACCACCTTCGGCGGGCGCGAGGAGCTGTGGGAGTCGTCGGACGGCGTGATAGATTACGTCAGCCTGATGACGCTCGCCCTGCAGCGCGCCAAGACCGCACGCGAGGCTATCCGCGTGATGACTTCCCTCGTGGCGCAGTACGGCTACGCCTCCGAGGGTGAGAGCTTCTCCATCGCCGACCCCGACGAGGTGTGGCTTCTCGAGATGATAGGCAAGGGAAAGGGCGAGAAAGGAGCCGTGTGGGTGGCTGTGCGCATACCCGACGACTGCATCTCCTGCCACGCCAACCAGAGCCGCATACGCACTTTCGACCGAAACGACAAGCAAAACGTGATGTACGCCAAGGATGTGGTGTCCTTCGCACGCAAGAAAGGCTACTTCACGGGCAAGGATGCCGATTTTTCTTTCTGTGACGCCTACGCCCCCGCCGACTTCGCCGCCATACGCTACTGCGAGACGCGCGTGTGGAGCTTCTTCAACCGCTGGGTGGACGGCATGGGCAAGTACCTCGACTACGCCGACGGCCGCCACATCGGCAAGGCGGAACCCATGCCGCTTTGGTTCAAGCCCAAGACAAAGCTCACCCTGCGCGGCGTGATGGACTCCATGCGCGACCACTACGAGGGCACGCCCTTTGACATCACCAAGGACGCCGGCGCGGGCGTGTACTCCGCGCCCTACCGCCCCACGCCCCTCTCGTGGGAGTACAAGGGCAAGAAGTACTTCAACGAGCGCCCCATCTCCACGCAGCAGACGGCGGGCACGATAGTGATACAGCTGCGCTCCTCGCTGCCCGATGCCGTGGGCGGCGTGATTTGGTACGGCAACGACGACCCCAACATGGTGGTGTACACGCCCGTCTACTGCGGCGCGACAAAAGCCCCCGCCTGCTACGACCCGCAGGACGCGTCGGACGTGAAGTTTTCCTGGCAGTCGGCTTTCTGGGTGGAGAACTGGGTTTCCAACATGACCTACCCGCGCTACTCGCAGCTTTTCCCCAGCGTGCTCGCCGCGCGTGAGGAGCTGCAGGACAAGTTCTGCTCGGCGCAGGCCGACGTCGAGCGTGAGGCACTGGCGCTGCACGGCAAGTCGGCAGCGGCGGCGGCCAAATACCTCACCGACTATTCGGAGCTTTGCGGCAAAACCATGATGGAGCGCTGGCGCCGCCTCGGCGAGTATCTCATCGTGAAGTACAACGACCAGGCCGTGAAAGTGGAAAAGGACGGCAAGTTCGCCCTCACGCCCGACGGCATCGCCGTGCCGCCCGAGCGCCCCGGCTTCAGCGACAGCTACAAGGAGACCATCATACGCGAGACGGGTGACAAGTATCTCATCCCCGGGCAGTAAAGCTGCCGCCCCCGCCCACAAAGCATTTTACCCCATGCGCATAGACATCATCACCGTCCTGCCCGAGATGCTTGACGGTTTCATCAACACCTCCATACTTGCCCGCGCGCAGAAGAAAGGGCTCGTGGAGATACATCTGCACAACCTGCGCGACTACACCACCGACAAGCACCGCCGCGTCGACGACTACCCTTTCGGCGGCTTCGCCGGCATGGTGATGCAGTGCCAGCCCATCGACGCGTGCATCAGCGCGCTGAAAGCCGAGCGCGATTACGACGAGGTGATATTCACCACGCCGGACGGCGAGCAGTTTGACCAGCCCATGGCCAACACGCTCTCCCTGAAGCGTAACATAATCATTCTCTGCGGCCACTACAAGGGCATAGATTACCGCATACGCGAGCATCTCATAACCAAGGAGGTGAGCATAGGCGACTATGTGCTGACGGGTGGCGAGCTGGCGGCGGCGGTGATGAGCGATGCCATCGCGCGGCTTGTGCCGGGCGTGCTTTCCGACGAGCAGAGCGCGCTGAGCGACTCTTTCCAGGACAACCTTCTCGCCGCGCCGGTCTACACGCGCCCGGCGGAATACAAGGGTTGGCGCGTGCCGGACATCCTTCTTTCGGGGCACGAGGCGAAAATTAAGGAGTGGGAAATCACGCAGAGCCTTGAGCGCACCCGCCGTCTGCGCCCCGACCTCCTCGGCGAGTGACGCGTGACGCGCGGAGGGGTATCCCCAATAGAGCGCGACATCAGGAAAACAACGGACTCGCCAATGGCCATAAAGCGCGGGACACGTGAGGCAAGCCGTATAAGGTTGCCCCGCGTGTCCCGCGCTTTTGTTTTGGGGGAGGGGATGTAGTTTCCCCTTGCACTTCGGTAAAGAAAAGTGACAGCCCACAAAAGTCAAGACGAAACTTATTCGCGCAATAATCTGGCTAAGTGTCAAAAAGGCGAAGCGAGGAAAAGCCCCAAACTTTAACCATTCGATTATATATAATGCTACCCGCCGGCACATCCCGGCAAAGGCGGCGGACACCCGCCAAAAGTCCGCCGCCACGCCGCAGCGCGTGCCTTTTATGGATTTTTAAAATCAGCGTAAGGCGGAAAGGCGTAATTTTGCAACGCTTTTAGCGGCGGGACAGCCCGTACGCAGGGGCGACAGCGATGGCCGCACACGCCGCCCGCGTGCTTACCCGGCTGCCGCAAGAATAGGCGGGGCGGGCAAAAGGCCCCCCGCACACAACCGCCGGGGAAAAGCGTGCAACAAACCGACGAAACCTTACAACACACAATCCATAATGGCAGCAACAGTAGACATACGCCAGCTCAACGCCCGCATAGAGGCGGAGACCGGCTTCGTGACCGACCTCGTGGAGGGGATGCGCCGCACCATCGTGGGGCAGCGCCACCTTGTCGACTCCCTGCTCATCGGCCTGCTGGCGGACGGGCACATCCTTCTTGAGGGCGTGCCGGGACTGGCGAAGACACTCGCCATAAAGACGCTCGCCTCGCTGATTGACGCAAAGTTCGGGCGCCTGCAGTTCACCCCCGACCTCCTGCCCGCCGACGTGATAGGCACGCTCATATACAGCCAGCGCGATGAGGAGTTCAAGGTGAAGAAAGGTCCTGTCTTCGCCAACTTTGTGCTGGCGGACGAAATCAACCGCGCCCCGGCGAAAGTGCAGAGCGCGTTGCTCGAGGCGATGCAGGAGAAGCAGGTGACTATCGGCGACGACACCTTCGCACTGCCCTCCCCCTTCCTCGTCCTCGCCACGCAGAATCCTATCGAGCAGGAGGGCACGTACGAGCTGCCCGAGGCGCAGGTGGACCGCTTTATGCTGAAGGTGGTGATAGACTACCCGGCCATAGAGGAAGAGAAGAAGATAATACGCGCGCACCTTGACGGCAGAGCCGCGGCGCCCGTAAGCCCCGTCACCGACATACAGCGCATCACCGCCGCGCGGGGGCTTGTGAAGGAGGTTTACCTCGACGAGCGCATCGAGCAGTACATCGCCGACATTGTCTTCGCCACGCGCTACCCCGAACACTACAAGCTGGACGACTTGAAAGAGTACATCGCCTTCGGCGGTTCGCCCCGCGCCAGCATCAACCTCGCGCTGGCCGCACGCGCCTGCGCCTTCATCAAGCGGCGCGGGTATGTGGTGCCCGAGGACGTGCGCGAGGTGGCGGCCGACGTGCTGCGCCACCGCATCGGACTGACCTACGAGGCCGAGGCATCCAGTGTGACGCAGGACAAGGTGGTGGAGGCCGTGCTCAACGGCGTGGAGGTGCCCTAAAAGCGTTTGCCGCCCATGGAAACCGCAGAACTGCTGCGCCGCGTGAGGCGCATTGAGATAAAGACGCGCGCGCTTACCGACAATATCTTCGCCGGCGAGTATCACTCGGCCTTCAAGGGGCGCGGCATGTCGTTTGCCGAGGTGAGGGAGTACCAGCCGGGCGACGACGTGCGCGACATTGATTGGAACGTGACGGCGCGGATGAACCGCCCGTACATAAAGGTCTTCGAGGAGGAGCGCGAGCTCACGCTCATGCTGCTTGTCGACCTTTCCGCCAGCCAGGGCTTCGGCACGCGCGGACGCTCGCAGCGTGAGCTGGCGGCGGAGGTGGCGGCCACGCTTGCTTTCTCGGCAATGCAGAACAACGACAAGGTGGGCGTGGTGTTTTTCACCGACCGCGTGGAGAAGTTCATCCCGCCGCAGAAGGGGCGCAAGCACATCCTTTATATTATAAGGGAACTGCTCAACTTCGAGCCTGCGGGGCGGCGCACGGACGTGGCCGCCGCCATGCAGTACCTTATGCGCGTGATGACGAAGCGTTGCATAGCTTTCGTGCTTAGCGATTTTCTTGATACGGCGGATTTCTCGCGCCCGCTTTCCGTGGCGGCGCGTAAGCATGACCTCGTGGCGCTGAGGCTTTACGACCGCTTCACTGAGGAGCTGCCCGACGTCGGGCTGCTGCGCGTGAAAGACCCCGAGACGGGGCACAGCCAATACGTAGACACCTCCAGCGCGGCCGTAAGACGGCACCAGCGGCGCTGGGTCGACAACCGCCGCCGGCTGCTGGCGCAGCTTTTCCGCCGCAACGGCGTGGACTTCGCCGACATCCCCACCGACGGCGACTACGTGAAGCGGCTCATCTCGCTCTTCTCCGGACGGTGAGGCGGCATTTGCGCTGCGTCCTGCGGCGGCATTCCTTGTGACAACTTGACGATGGACACTACGATACATCCCATTTTCTCCCGCGTGACGCGCGTGCTGCGCGTCCTCCTGCCGGCATTGTGCCTTTTCGCCGCCCCCGCCGCTATGGCGCAGGTGGCGGTGGAGGCGCACATGGACACGGCCGCCATACTCATAGGCGAGCAGGTGCGCGTGCGCGTGAAGTGTGCGGCGGGCGCGGGGCATCGGGTGCGCTTCCCCGACTGCCGACCGGGGCAACAGCTCACGCCCGGCGTGGAGTGCGTGACGGCCGGCGCGGTGGACACTGCCCGCGACGACAGCGGGCGGCGCGTCACGCTTACACGGTACTACACTGTCACCTCGTTCGACTCCGCCCTCTACTCCATCCCGCCCTTTGAGGTGGAGGTGGACGGGCGGCGGTACAAGTCGCGCGGCGCGCTGGGACTGAAAGTGAGCACCGTGCCAGTCGACACGGTACACGTGGACGACTTCCCCGGTCCGCACGACGTGGTGGAGCCGCCTTTTGTCTTCTCATGGCGTCTCGTGCTGCTTTCGCTGCTGTCCCTCGCGCTCGGCACGGGCGCGGTGCTGCTCGCCCTGCGCCTCGCCGACCCGCGCGGTTTCACACGCCGCGTGGTGGTGCATCCCCCCGTGCCGCCCCACGTCACGGCGATGGAGGGCATCGAACGGATAAAGAATGACTACAACCCCGACAGCAAGGCGCGCTACATGTTGCTCACTGACACGCTGCGGGCGTACATAGAGAGCCGCTTCGGCTTCAGCGCGCGGGAGATGACATCCAGCGAGATTGTCGCACGCCTGCAAGCCAACGACGACGGCGGCGAAGCACTCGGCGAGCTGCGCAGCGTGCTTGAGACAGCCGACCTAGTGAAGTTTGCCCGCCATGACGTGACGTTGGACGAGCAGGACCGCAGCCTTGTGGAGGCGATGGCTTTCGTGCAGACCACAAAGGTGGTGCCGGCCGTGGCTCCGCGCCCGCACATTGAGTATGTCTCCCTCTCTGGAAAGCGGCAGCGCCGCCGCCGTCTGCTGATGGCCGCCGGCGCGTGGGCTCTCGCGCTCGCCGCTTGCGCCCTCACGCTTTTCGTGGCGGCTGACGCTTACGCGTGCTTCCTCTGACAAGGGGCGGAGGCCAATCCGCGCCCAACCCATAACGCACAAACGACAATGACTTTCGCCAATCCGTCATATTTCTTCCTCCTCCTTGCCCTCGTGCCGTACGTGCTGTGGCACATCCTCTGGCGACGGCGGCAGGAGACACCTCTCGTGGTGGCCACGGCGGAGACATTCCGCGCTGCGCCCGTTCCGTTGCGGCAGCGGCTCGTACACCTGCCTTTCGCGCTGCGCCTCGTTTCCTTCACGCTGCTCACCGTGATACTCGCGCGGCCGCAGACCTCCCACTCGCTGCGGGAGAGCGAGACGGAGGGCGTGGACATCATCCTCGCGATGGACATATCCACCAGCATGCTCACCGACGACGTGCGCCCCGACCGCATAAGGGCGGCGAAGGACGTGGCGATGCGCTTCATCAACAACCGCCCCAACGACAACATCGGCCTGACGCTCTTCGGCGGCGAGGCTTTCACGCAGTGCCCACTCACCACCGACCACGCGCTGCTGCTCGGCATGTTCGGCAACATCACCTGCGAGTGGCAGGCCAATGGGACGATACAGCCGGGCACAGCCATAGGCATGGGCATCGCAAACGCCGTCTCCCACTTGCGCGACAGCAAGGCGAAAAGCAAGGTTCTCATTCTGCTCACCGACGGCGAGAACAACGCGGGAGAAATTTCGCCCCTCATGGCCGCCGACCTCGCCAAACGCTACAAGGTGCGCGTGTACACCATCCTGCTGGGCAAGGAGGGGAAAGTCAATGTGCCCGTGGCGCAGCTGCCCGACGGCGAGGTCTACCAGGCGCAGATGGATGCCACGGCGGATCCGTCCACGCTGCAGCGCATAGCGCGGGAGACGGGCGGCGTATTCTATCGCGCCCAGTCGCACGGCGCGCTGCAAAAGGTGTACGACGACATCGACCAGCTGGAAAAGACAAAGCTGCGGCAAAGCAATTACAGCCGGCGCTACGAGGCTTACGAGCCTTTCGCGTGGGCACTCGCCGTCTCGCTGCTGCTCGAGCTGCTGCTCTCGCTCACCTGGCTGCGCCGCCAGCCGTAAGGGACATCCCGCCGGGCAGTTCCCGCCGCATTCTTTCAACGCAACACAAGGAAAACAATGCTACAATTCGCGCATCCGCAATATCTCTACCTGCTGCTTGCCGTGCCCGCGCTGCTCCTGCTTTACATGTGGAGCAGCCGACGCAAGCGGCGCAATATGCGGCGGCTCGGCGAGGACGGGCTGCTGGCGCGCCTCATGCCCGGACGGGCGGCGTGGCGCGGGCATGTGAAGTTCGCGCTCATGGCCGTGGCCGTGGCGCTTTGCGCCGTCCTCCTGGCGCGGCCGCAGCGGGGGCTTAAGACGCAGACCGACACGCTCAACGGCATAGAGGCTGTGGTGATGGTGGACGTGTCAAACTCCATGCTCGCCACTGACGTGCAGCCCAGCCGGCTTGACCGCGCGAAACTACTCGTGTCAAACCTCATCGACCGGATGACCAACGACAAGGTGGCTCTCGGCGTTTTCGCCGGCGAGGCATACCCGCAGCTGCCCATCACCTCCGACTACGCCTCGGCGAAAGTTTTTGTTGACGCGCTCTCGCCGGAGATGGTGACCTTGCAGGGCACCAACATCGGCGCGGCCATTGACCTTGCCTGCAAGAGCTTCACCGACAGCAAGGGTGTGGGAAAGGCCGTCATACTCATCACCGACGGCGAGGACCACGAGCAGGGGGCGGAGGAGGCCGCCGCCGCCGCCGCGAAAGCGGGCGTCAACGTGTTTGTGCTGGGAGTGGGTACTGCCGCCGGCGGCAACATACCCACAGCGCAGGGACTTCTGCGCGACGCGGACGGACAGACCGTGCGCACCGCCCTCAACGAGGGGATGTGCCGTGAGGTGGCCAAAGCGGGAAAGGGACTTTACCTGCACCTCGACCAGACCAACAGCGCGCAGGAGGAACTGCAGTCGCAGCTCGCGCGGCTTAAACAGGGATCAACCACCTCCACGTACACGGCACGCGACGAGCAGTTCCAGGCCGTGGCACTGTTGCTGCTCGCCGTCCTGGTGGCCGAAGTGTGCGTGAGGGAAAGCCGAAACAAGTTCTTTAACCGGTTCAAACTCTTCAAGCAATGAGACTTTCGGCAGGCGCGGCGCTCTTTGCGCTTCTCCTCACCCTTGGCGGGACGGCGGCGCAGCACGCGGCGGCGCAGACACGCGAGTGGCGGCAGATGCACCAGGGCAACAAGGCTTTCCGCGCAAAGGAGTACGACAAGGCGGCAACGCGCTACTTGGACGCGCTGAAACGAAATCCGACCGCCCCGCGAGCTTTGTTCAACCTCGCCGACACCTATCTCGCCAAGGGCGACGCACGTGCGGCGGACAGCCTCTTCAACGAGGCGGCACGGCACGAGGCTAACCCCGAGGTGCGCTCGATGGCTTACCACAACCGAGGCTTCATCTGCCAGAAAGCGGCGGGCAAAAACGCGGAGCAAAGGCAGGCCCTGCTGCGACAGGCGATAGAAATGTACAAGCAGGCGCTGCGCCTCAACCCGCACGCCGACGACTCGCGCTACAACCTCGCGCTTTGCCAGAAGCAACTGCGCGACGAGAATAACAAGGACAACAAGCAAAACCGGCAGGACAAGCAACAGCAAAAGGACAAGCAACAGCAAAAGGACAAGCAACAGCAAAAGCAAAACCAGCCGCAGCAAAACAAGCAACAGGCGCAGGACAAGCAACAGAACAACAGCTCACAATTGCCGCAACAGCAAGCCGAGCAGTACCTCAATATGTCCCAGCAGGCTGAGAAACGCGCGCTGCAACGCATAAGGCAGGGGCAGCCACGCCGTCGCTCGCTTGAAAAGAACTGGTGACGCGGCGTGCCGCCACACGCTTTCCCGCCCCGCAAGAAAGCATGCGCCCGCCTTGGCACGCACCTTATATGTAGAAGATGAACCACAGCCATACCCTATACATCCCCGTCCGCGCCCTGCGCATCCTCGCGCTCTGCGTGTTGTGCGCCGTCCCCGCCCTTCGCGCCCTCGCGCAGGGCTTCACGGCGCAGGTGGAGGACGTGGGAGGATACTACCGCCTCTCATTTCAAGTGGCGAGCGGCGGCGCAAGCGGATTCACGCCGCCTTCGCTCACGGACTTTGAGGTACTGAGCGGTCCGTCCGTCTCCACTTCAAGCAGTTACGAGTATGTCAACGGCAAAGCATCGCACAGCGAGTCGACCACCTATACCTACATCCTCTCCGCCAAACGTGGCGGACGGTTTACCATAGGCTCCGCGTCGGTGAAAGTGGGCGGACGCGTGCTGCGCTCGCGCCCCGTGACGCTCAATGCGCACAGCGGCGGCGGGGCACAATCTGGCGGCGGCTCACAGGCGGCGCGGCAGCAGGGCGGCGGTGTGCCCTCCGGCGTGCAGCAAAGCGGCAGCGCGGTGACGCGGCGCGACCTCTTCGTGGACGTGACGCCAAGCCGCACCCGTGTGCGCGAACAGGAGGCCGTGCTTCTGACCTACCGCGTCCACGCCCGCTCGGGGGTGGGGCTGTACAACACGCAACTGCTGCACAAACCCGACTTCCAAGGCGTGCTGTCGCAGGAGATACCCCTGCCGGGCAACCAGGTGCAGATGTCGCTTGAGCGGCGCGGCGGAACGCTCTACCGCTCGGGCGTGATACTGCAGTACCTCGTGTTCCCGCAAAAGAGCGGCACGGTTACCATTCCGAGCGTCACCTTCAACTGCACCGTGGTGCAGCAGGACAACACGCTCGACCTTGCGGACGCTTTCTTCAACGGCGGCGGAATGACGGGCGTGACGGTTGACCGCAGCGTGCCCGCCACCACCATACAGGTGGACGCACTGCCGCAGCCGCGCCCCGCCGCCTTCTCGGGCGCGGTGGGGAAATTCGCCATACAGGGGCGGCTGCTCAACCCCACCCTGCGCACAAACGACGTGGCGACCTACCGCGTGACGCTCTCGGGACTGGGCAACATGAAACTTGTCACGCCGCCCAAGGTGGACTTCCCCAAGGACTTTGACACCTACGATCCCAAGACCGACGACAAGACGCAGGTGACGGCGGAGGGCGTGAAGGGGCAGCTTACTTTCGACTACACTTTCGTGCCGCGCAACGTGGGAAAGTACACCCTGCCCGCCGTGGACTTTGTGTACTTTGACACGGAGACGGGCAGCTACCGCACCATCAGCGTGCCCGCGAGGGAAATAACCGTGGCGCAGGGCAGCAAGTCCAACGAGGACGTCGACCGCCAGCTTGCCATGCTGCGCAGCGACATACGCGGTACGCACGCGCTGCCGTCCGCCGGCGCGGCAGCCTTGCGCTGGGGCGGATGGCTGTATTGGCTCGCCACTGCCCTGCTGGTCGCCGCCGTGGCGGGACTGGCTCTCGCCCTCCGCAAGTACCGCGCGGGACGGGGCGACACCGCCGGCAAACGCCGCAGCAAGGCGGCCGCCGCCGCGCTCTCCGCCGCGCACGAGGCGCGGAAGCGACTGGCGGACGGCGGCGAGGCGGAGTACTACCCCGCACTCTACAAGGCGTACTGCACCCTCGTCTGCGACACCTTCGGGGCAGGGCGCGCTGACCTCAGCGCGACACGCCTGCCCGCCCTCTTGGCGGAGCGTGGCGTCGACGGCGAGACGGCTGACGAGCTTTCCGCCACGCTCGCCGCACTGGAACAGGCGCAGTTCGCCCCGGGCGGAGAGACCGAACGCGAGGATATGTACCGCAGTGTCTGCCGCGCGGCGGAGCGGTGTTCAGCCTGGCAGAAATGCGGTAGAAAACGCCGCAAGGCCAACCCAAAGGCGTAAGCGCGGACACCCGCCGCGCCGCCGACCCAAGTACCCGCGCGGACTACACACCACAACACTTGCCATGACAAAAGCGTTAGACAAAATACTTCCCGCCTTGCTCGCGGGCTTCCTGTCCCTCGTGTGTCCGGCGGCGCAGCCGGCACACGCTGCAGCCGGCGGCGGCACGCCCGCCGCAAAGACCGGCGCGGCCGCCGCGTACGCCACAGGCGACTACGGCGCGGCACTGCGCCTGTACGCCGCGGAACTCCCCAAGAGTGCGGCTGAGGTGACGCACGCCGACGGACGGCTGTCTGAAGTTTACTACGACATGGGCAACTGCGCCTTCCGCATGAAAGACTACCCCGGCGCGGTGCTTTACTACACACGCGCCTTGCGGCACAACCCCGCCAACGGTGACGCTGCCTTCAACCTCACCCTCACGCGCGGCAAGCTGTCCCTGCCCGAGGACGAGGGCGGAGAAATGTTTTTCGTCACCTGGGGACGCGGCGTGGTGTCGTCGCACACGGCCACGCAATGGGGGCTCGCGGCGTGGGGCGGACTGGCGTTTGCGGCGGTGGGACTGCTCCTCTTCTACCTCGGGCGGCGCATCTGGGTGCGCAAGTGCGGCGTGGCGGCGGTCCTTCTCGGCACGGCCGCCACGCTGCTCTGCTTCGGCTTCGCCGCTGCGCAGCAAAACGCCTTTGAAAACGACGACAGCGCAGTGGCACTGCGCCCCGCACCGTGCTACGCCACCCCCACCGCCACCGCCGCAAAAGCCGCCGACCTGCGCGAGGGCACGCTCATACGCATGACAGGCACCGAGAGCGGGCAGTGGGCGGAGGCGCTGCTGCCCGACGGACGGCGCGTGTGGTTGCACAAGGGCGAGGGCACTTACGCGCTGGTAAGGGACATCTGACACAAGGCGGGCGCAGGGACGGGCGAGTACACGACGACACCGAGCCAAATTGCACGAGGCATAATTCCACAAAACAGAAAAGAAGAGGAAGGGTAAATAAATGACAGACATCACGGAAACACTGCTACAAGACGACCGCACGCTGACGCTCGTCCTCAATGGCAGCGAGTCGCTCTACCTTGACGCGCTCGCCGTCACCGCCACGCGCACCGCCGTATGGTTGCCCGTGGCGCTGGTGCTGCTGTACGTGATTATACGCAACAACAACCTGCCCGGTGTCTTCCTCACCGTGGCGGGTCTGGGGCTGTGCGTGCTGTTGTCCGACCAGATTGCCTCCTCCGTCTTCAAGCCCCTCGTTGCACGCTTCCGCCCGTCGCAGGACCCGCACCTTATGTACCTTGTGCGGGTGGTGAACGACTACCGTGGCGGGCTATACGGCTTTTTCTCAAGCCACGCCGCCAACACGGTGTCGTTAGCCGTCTTCTTCTCGCTCGTGACGCGCCACCGCGCCACCGCCGCCACGCTCGGCGCATGGGCGGCACTGTGCTGCTGGACGCGTGTGTACCTCGGCGTGCACTACGCGGGCGACATACTGGCGGGCTGTCTGTGCGGCCTTGTGGTCGGCACGGCGGTATGGCTGCTTTGGCATGGCTTGTCGGTACGCCTGCATGTGGCGGCGCAGCCCGCCGACGGCACGCCCCACTCATCAGCCTCCGTCAGCGCGGGCGGCTACGACACCGGCACACTGTGGCTGCTTACCGCCGCATTCTGCGCCACGCTGCTCTACATCGCCTTCCGCGCCCTTTTCGTGACGGTCTGAACACCGCTCTCGCCAATCCCCCGACACACGCACTTTCCCCACCGCCTTGCTGTACCTGCACATCCCCTTTTGCCAGTCGCGCTGCATTTACTGCGACTTCTACTCCACCACCGCCGGCTCCTTGCAGGATGCCTTTACGGACAGCCTCATCGGCGAGATGGAGCGGCGGCGTGGTGAGTTGTCAGGACAACCGCTGCGCACCCTCTATATGGGTGGCGGCACGCCCTCGCAGCTCTCGGCGGACAACCTGCGGCGCATCGCGGACGCGGCGCGGCGGCTCTTCGGCGTGACGGAGGAGACGGAGTTCACCGTCGAGGCAAATCCCGACGACGTGACCCCCGCATGGGTGGAGGCGGCACGCGCCTGCGGCGTCAACCGTGTGAGCATGGGCGTGCAAAGCCTTGACGACGGCACGCTGCGCCTGCTGCGCCGCCGCCACACAGCCGTGCAGGCACGGGAGGCAGTGGACACACTGCGGGCGGGTGGTATCACGAACATCAGCATCGACCTCATCTACGGACTGCCCGGACAGAGCGAGCAACAATTCCGCCACGACCTTGCCGCCGCGCTCGCCCTGCCCGTAACCCACCTCTCAGCCTACGCCCTGACGGTGGAGGACGGCACGCCGCTCGCTGCTATGCTGGCGCGGGGGGAGGTGGAGCTGCCCGACGAGGAGACCACGCGGCGCGAGTACGAGGCACTGACCGACGCGGCGGAGGCAGCGGGATACGAGCATTACGAGATTTCCAACTTCGCCCGCCCGGGATACCGCTCGCGGCACAACTCGGCGTACTGGGACTGCACCACGCCCTACCTTGGCTGCGGCCCGGGGGCACACTCCTTCGACGGACGCGCCACCCGGCGGCAGAACCTCCCCGACCTGCGAGCCTACATCGCCGCCGACGGCGTCGCGCCGCACACCACGGAGTGCCTCACCCTCGCCGAGCGGTATGACGAAACGGTCTTCACGGCACTGCGCACACGCGGCGGACTGCCGCTCGCCGAGGTGCGCCGCCGTTTCGGCGCGGAAGCGGAAAGCTACCTCAGCGCGGCGGCGAGACGGCACATTGAGGGCGGACTGCTGTGCGTGGAGGACGGACGCCTGCGCCTCACGCGCAAAGGCATCTTCGTCTCGGACGGCATAATGGCCGACCTTATGCGCGGCTGACCGTCGCGCTCTCCGCCTCGCTTTCCCCGCTCTTTCCTGCAAAGCACGTGGCATTAAAGCCGTTTTGCCTAATTTTGCGGCATTGTGAAAAAACCACCCGCCACTGCGCGTAACACACAACGATGAAAAGACACGCCACACACCTGGCAGCCGCCCTGCTGGCGGCCTCAGCCCTGACGCTCGCCTCCTGCCATGACGGGGAGGGGACGGCTGACGGCGTGGAAAACACGCGCCGCACCGTGCTGGTATACATGGCGGCGCACAACTCCCTCGGCGCACGCGGCACGAAAAAGCTGTCTGCGGCCGAGGCGGACTCCGCCGAAATCATGGCGGGGCGGAAAAACATCCCCGACGGCTGCACCCTCCTGTTTTTCATTGACGACGACCGCCCGCCGCGCCTCTACCGCGTGACGGCAAAGACCGACGCGCCGCAGCTTGTGCGGCAGTGGGACGGCGAAGTGTGCAGCACCTCCCCCGCGACACTGCGTGACGCGCTGCGGCTGGCGGCGGAAAAAGCGCCGGCGGAGGAGTACGGACTGGTGTTGTGGTCGCACGCCACGGGCTGGCTGCCCGCCACCTACACCGGCTATCCCGCAGACAGCACGCAGCAAACCGCCGCGCCGCTCTTCTTCGGCGTGGACACGGGTGAGGGCAACGCTATGGAGACCAACGACGGACCGCAGATGGAGGTGGCGGACATCGCCTCGGCCGTATCGGCGGCGGGCATGCACTGCCGCTACATCTTCTTTGACGCTTGCCTGATGCAGAACATCGAGGTGGCGTACGCGCTTCGCCACGTGGCGGACTATGTGGTGGGAGCGCCCGTTTCCACGCCCGCCGCCGGGGCGTACTACACCCACCAGATGGGGCGCGGGCTTTTCAGCTCAGACCCGGCGGACATAGCCCGCACCTACCTCTCCGACGTGAAGGACCCGCTGCTTGTGTCCCACTATTCCGACTTCGGCGTGGCGGTGTCGTGTCTCCGCACGGACAAGCTGCCGGCACTGGCCGCCGCCCTGCGCGAGGTGCTGCCCGCCTCCGCCCTCGCCGGGAAGTCGTCGCCGGACATGGACGGCGTGCTGTGCTACCAAAACTACACTGCGAAATACTACTACCGCCCGCACAACCACGACATGTGGCAGGCTTTGGGGCGCCTGCTGACGGGCGACGCGCTCGGCCGCGTGCGCGACGCGCTTGACGAGGCGGTGGCGTACAGCGGCGCGACGGAGCGTTTCTGGACGGGACCCTCCGCCGCCGACTTCCAGAGCGTGGATGTCACCGCAGGCAACTACCGGGGCGTGAGTATGTTTGTGCCGCAGCCCGTCTACACAGCCAACGCCTCACAGTGTCCGTACGGCGACCTCAACACGCGCTTCCGTGCCACGGAATGGTACACCGACGCAGGCTTCGCCGCCACGGGCTGGTAGCGCGCCATGGGGCGGAACGTCCCGGCAAACCAAAGGAAAGACAAAACACAGACTGCATAACATGAGAACAAAGACTCTCGCGGCACTGCTGTTTATCGGCGGCGTGTCGCTCTCCGCGCAAAACGCGCCCGCCACCCTGCCGCTCGTTCCACTTCCGGCGGAGGTGCAGGCGGGCACAGGTGTCTTCCGCCTCGGGAAAAGCGTCACCGCCACGGCCGACGCCTACCCCGGCGACAGCATACGCCTCGTGCTGCGGCGTTTTGCCGCCAACCTCACCGCCACAACCGGCGTGAAAGTGCGCGAGAAGAAAGGCGGTAAAGCCGACCTCGCCCTGCGTGCCGACACCACCCTCGCGCCAGAAGGCTACCGCCTCACCGTGACGCAGAAAGGCGTGACGGTGTACGCCTCGCGCCCCGCCGGCTTCTTCTACGCCCTGCAGACACTGGGGCAGATGCTGCCCTCGCGTGCCCCGCTCGCGGGAAAGCGCGACACTGCGGTGACCGAATGGACACTGCCCGCCGTGAGCGTGACGGACGCACCGCGCTTCGCCTGGCGCGGCTTCATGCTGGACGAGGGGCGGCACTTCTTCGGCAAGGATGAGGTGAAGCGCGTCATCGACGCGATGGCGGCGTACAAGCTCAACCGCTTCCATTGGCACCTCACCGAGGACCAGGGCTGGCGCGTGGAGATAAAGAAATACCCGCTGCTCACCGCCACCGGGGCGTGGCGCGACAGCAAGGTGCTGGGCTGGGGCGAGACGAAGCCTGACGGGCAGCGCTACGGCGGCTACTACACCCAGGACGACGTGCGCGAGATTGTCGCCTACGCCCGCGACCGCTTCGTGGAGATAGTGCCCGAGGTGGATATACCTGGCCACTCGCAGGCGGCTGTGGCATCCTACCCCGACTTCCTGTCGTGCGACCCCGCTGCGGAGCACGGCGTCTGGCTGTGGCAGGGCGTGTCGGACGACGTGATAAACGTGGCGGAGCCGCGTGCGGTGCAGTTTGCCAAGGACGTGATAGACGAGCTCACCGCGCTCTTCCCTTTCGGCTACATACACCTCGGCGGAGACGAGTGCCCCACGCGCAAGTGGGAGGCCAACGCGCTGTGCAAGAAACGTATGGAGGAACTTGGAACGGACAACTGGCGCGACCTTCAGACTGACTTCTACCGCCAGCTGAAAGAGTACGTCGCGGCGAAGCCCGACTCGCTGCGCCGCCGCCTCGTCTTTTGGAACGAGGTGCTGCATGCCAACACCGCGCCGCTCGGCAAGGACATCACGGTGATGGCCTGGGTGGGGGCGGACGCCGCCGCGAAAGAGGCGGCGAAACGGGGTTTCACCACCATTCTCTCGCCGCAGATACCCTATTACATCAACCGCCGGCAGAGCAAGCTCGCCACCGAGCCTCGCTCGCAGGGCCACGGCACGGAGACGGTGGAGGCCGTCTACGCGTACGAGCCCATGAAGGGCGTGGAGGACGGGCTTCGGGGGCAGTACCTCGGCGTGCAGGCCAACTTCTGGACGGAGTGGGTGGAGGACGCGCAGACGCTGGAGTATCTTATGTTCCCGCGTCTGGCGGCAGTGGCCGAGGCGGCATGGACTCCGCAGCAGCTGCGCTCGTACCCGGCTTTCGTGAGCCGTCTGCAAAAGGAGGCAGAGTACTACAAGGCGAAGGGGCTGGCCTACGGCAAGCACGTCTTCAAGTGAGCGCGGCGGGGCGGGAAAAGGCGTATTGTGGTTTGCCGCGTGTTATGCACGCGAAGTGATGCGTTGGAAGTGGCGAAAACGGGCGGAATTGTTGTCGGGAAATCCGCTTCCCGTCGCAAATTGCAACGATCGCCGAAAATCAAAGTGTAAGCAAAACGCCCGATAATCTGACATCACGAAAAAAGAGGGCGATTTTAACACATTTGGAAATCGCCCGAAAATGTATTATCTTTGTGCTACAAGAAAGGGACATCCCGCGAGGAATGTCCCTTTATTTTTGCCTGTATTGATTTCCAGCCACTTACGAGTCAAAATGCCTGCACTTGGCCCACGGAATACCGTGGTATCGGGTCACTGGGGTGCGGCTTGG
>CAVGTC010000014.1:0-27155 GCA_963632255.1 Lachnospiraceae bacterium
GGTACTTTGAAGGCCAAGCCGCACTTCAGTGACCCGACACCACGGTATTCCGTGGCCCAAGTGCAGGCGTTTTGACTCGAAAGTGGCTGAAAATCAACACAGGCAAAAATAAAGGGACAATCCTCGCGGGATGTCCCTATCTTGTAGTACAAAGATAATACATTTTCGGGCGGAATGCAAATGCGCCAAAATGCCGCCGTTTTTTCGAGATGTCAGATTTTTGCGGCTTTTGCTTACACTTTGATTTTTCCGGGAATGGCAAAAAACAGGGCGGAGTCTGTGGATGCAGGCTCCGCCCTGTGTCTTGCAAAGTAGTCAGTGGCGGCTTCCGCACCGGCTAACGTGCCGCCCGTGCCGAGGGGGCAGCGGCGGCTATTTCGTCTCATGCTGGTAGCAGCCCATGTCGGGCGTGCTGTCCCCCGTGCGGCTGCGCCCCAGCGGGTCCGTGGGGTAGGTAAGCGCGGACACGGTGGCGTCCGCCGCGCCCACTGCGCGTGACGAGGGCGAGAGGCCGAAAGAGAATTGCAGTGACGAGGTGTCAAAGTCCGGCGTGAAGTTTTTCTCGCCCGACACCGTGCCGCCCTCGCCGTTGTCAAGCAGGCAGTTGGAGAAAAATTTCTTCGTCTCCTCGTTGTCGGCCGTGTTGATGAGGCAGTTGTAGAAGCCGCACTTGAAGTCCGCCGCCGTGTTGTCCGTCGACTGCGCGCCCATCAGCTCGTCAGTGGCGTAGCCCGTGACGATGCTGTTGTACACCGCGAGACGGCTGAGCGGCAGCGTTACCCGTCCGTCGTAGTTGGCAAAGTTGAGTGCCACGCCGCTTCCGCCCGTGAAGACGTAGAAGCGCGCTATCGTGCAGTGAACCATCTGCACGTCGCCCCCAAGCACGCGTACGCAGTCGCCGCCCGCGTTGGTGAACTGGCAGTTGCCCGCCGTCACCTGCGCCATGCGCACGTCGAGTCCGTTTTGCTGCGTGTTGTGTATGACGGAGTTTTCAATGACGAGCTTGCTGCGCGTCACGTCTGACGAGTCGACGCGCACGCCCCATGTGCCGCTATGTATGTCGGCGTAGGAAATCACGTTGCCGTAGCTGCTGCCAGCCAGCGTGACGCCGCCCCACTGGCCGGGGATGCGGTCGTAGGGCTGCCCGTTGAACATGTTGTCCGTGCGGTCGCCGCGCAGCACGACGGGCTTCTCCCGCGTGCCGGCCGCCACCAGCGTGCCGCGCACGGTGAGCTGCGCCTTTGAGTGGAAGAGGAGGCGCGTGCCGGCGGCGAGGGTGAGCGTAGCCCCTTCCTCAACCACGATGCTGTCCCTCACGCGCACGGGGCGGGCTGCGGCAATCACCGTGTCGCGCGTCACGCGCAGACCGGCGGGCAGCGTCACCGCGTCAAGCCCAACCGCCCGCAGCGCCACGCTTTGCTCGCGCCCCGCCTCGGTGGTGAAAACCACCTCGTCCTCCGCCAGCACGGGTGTGTCGGAGTCGGTGTAAGGCAGTTTCGCCATGGCGAAGACCACTATGCTGTCGTTTGACGCAATCTCAAAGTCGGCCGCCGTGCCGTCGCGCAGGGGCGTGCCGTCCACCGTGACGGCAAACGGACTTTCCGCGCCTTTTCCCAGTCTTACTGAGGGTATGCGCACGGCTTTCCCGTTGCGGTTGTACACGGTGAGCGTGGCGGTGGAGGTGGGCTCGCCGCTCAGCACCGTGTCAAAAGCCAGTGTGTCGCGGCTGAACGACAGCGCGTCGGCGGGCGAGGTGGTGTAGTCCTCGTCCTTCATGCACGAGGCGGCGGCGCAGAGCGCGGCCGCCAGCACAACGAAAAGGTGGGTAAGGTGGCGCATCGTCGGGGCGGGAGGGTTATTTCTTCACAGGGATGTTGCGCAGGATGTCAAGCAGGTGGTCCCACACCATCTTCACCGTGGGCAGGTGCAGGCACTCGTCGGGCGAGTGCACGCCGCGCAGCGTGGGACCGAAGCTCACCATGTCAAGTCCCGGGTACTTCTCGCTGAAAAGTCCGCACTCCAGGCCGGCGTGTATGGCGAGAATCTTCGGGACCTTGCCGAAGAGGCGGCGGTAGCTCTCCTCCGCTATGCGCACAATCTCGCTCTCGGGGTTCAGCTTCCACCCGGGGTAGCCCTCGTTGGTAACCGCCGTGGCACCGCCAAGCTCAAAGGCCGCACGCACAATGGAGCTCATGTTTTCGCGCGCGGAAGGCAGACTGCTGCGCTGGCTGGTGGTAACCACCACCTTGTCGCCCTCGCGGCGCACGCTGGCGAGGTTTGACGAGGTTTCGGTGAGCCAGTCAAGATCCTGGCTCATGGCGAAGACGCCGTTGTGCACGGCGTGCAGCGACAACAGCATGCGGCGGCACGCCCCGGGCTCCATGCACGCGGTGGCGGCGGGCGCGCTTTCCAAGGTAAATGTCACGCCCTTTTCAGTCACGGCAAACTCCTCCTCCACATCGGCGGCGAAGAGGTTGAGGTCGACGCGCAGCTGCTCTTTCTTGCCGGCGGGCACGGTGCACAGTGCGTGACCCTCGCGCGGGATGGCGTTGTGCAGACCGCCGCTCTGTATGTCGCAGAGGCGCAGCCCCAGCTTTTCGCTTTCGGCCAGCAGGAAGCGCACAAGCAGCTTGTTGGCGTTGGCCCGCTTCTTGTTGATGTCATCGCCCGAGTGGCCGCCCGTCAGTCCCTTCACGCCGATGGCGAAAGTGCAGTGCCCTGCCGGCACGGGTTCCTCGGGGAATGGGAATGTCGCCGTGGTGCGCGCGCCGCCGGCGCAGCTCACAAATATCTGTCCCTCGTCCTCGGAGTCGAGGTTGATGAGGTAGTCGCCGTGCATAAAGTCGTCCTTCATGCCCTCGGCTCCCGTCAGCCCCGTCTCCTCGTCGCGGGTAAAAACGCACTCTATGGGACCGTGCGCTATGTCCGTGCTTTGCAGGATGGCCATCTCCATCGCCACGCCAATGCCATCGTCGGCGCCGAGCGTGGTGCCCTTGGCACGCATCCACTCGCCGTCAATCCAGGTTTGTATGGCGTCGGTCTCGAAGTCAAAGTCCACGTCCTTGTTTTTCTCGCAAACCATGTCCATGTGGCTTTGCAGTATGACGGGCTTGCGGTCCTCGTAGCCCGGCGTGGCGGGTTTGCTTATCACCACGTTGCCGGTCTCGTCGACGCGGGTGGGCAGTGAGAGGCTCTCGCCGAAGGCTTTGAGGAAAGCTATCATCTTCTCCTCCTTTTTGGAAGGGCGCGGCACGCGGTTGACCATCGCGAAGCAGTCAAACACGGCCTTGGGTTGCAGCAGTTCGTTCTCGTTCATAGGAAAAGTTGTTCTGTCAAGTCTGTTGTCACTCCCGTCACGTTTACGCAAGCGCGGCGGGATGTATGTAAGTCGGGGTTGGTTCTCTTTCTAATAACGCACGCAAGCCTGATTATTATATATAAGGTGCGTTAAGTGCCAAAGCGGGGTGGGGGAATCGCGCTATCTTTGCGCAAACTATTATCTTTGCACACACAAAAGTAGGAATTTTATATGAAACTCTTTCTCCTTACCCTCCTGCTGGTGGCTGTATGCGTGGTTTTGCTGTCGGTGAGGCTCTTTTTCGGGCGTGCCTTCGTGCGGACGCACGTGGGAGACAACAAGCTGATGCGCCGCCGCGGCATAGGCTGCGTGCAGTCGCAGGACGCACAGGCAAGAGCGGCGCGGAAGGGCGTGAGGGAAAAAAGCGGGAAAGCGTAAAAAAAAACACACAACCACTCATTATGAAACGAGACAAGTGGGGCGTGGCAGCCTGCATGCTGGCCGCCGCCCTCTCACTCACAGCGTGCGGGAAGAAAGCTTCCGCTACCGAGGCGAAGCAGAACGGGCTGCCCAAGGCAGGAGCCAACGACGGCAAGGCGGAGGTGGCTTTTGTGGACATTGACACGCTCGCTGCGCAGTATGAGTACTGCGTGGAGGGACAGAAAGCGTTGATGGCGAAGCAGAATTCCTACCGCTCGCAGCTGGAGGCGAAAGGACAGGCGTTGCAAAACGCGATGGCGGCCTACCAGAAGAAGATGCAGAGCGGCGAGATAAGCACCGAGGCGCAGGCCAAAGCGGCGCAGGAGCAGATTGTTCGCCTGCAGGCGCAGGTGGAGAAGTACCAGAAAAGCGTGGAGGACCAGATGGCCGTCGCTACGCAGGCTTACCAGGAGACGCTGCGCGACAGCCTTCGCAGCTTCCTCGCCGACTACAACAAAGACGGACGCTACAAAATGATACTCAGCCGCAGCGGGGACAACATTCTCTATGCGGACAAGTCGCTTGACATCACCAACGACGTGGTGGCGGGACTCAACAAGCGTTACAAGAAAAAGTGACAAATGCCGCCCCGCGTGCAGTACGCATATATTATATGCGGCGGCACGGGGACGGAAATGCATGGATGATGGAACGACACAATCCTTTCAAAGGTCTTGGCATCGCGCTTGTCACCCCGTTCAAGGGGGACGGCAGCGTGGACTACACGGCGCTTGAGGCGTTGGTGGAGCGGCAGGTGACGGGTGGCGCGGACTTCCTCTGCGTGCTTGGAACGACGGCGGAGACCCCGTGCCTCACGGCCGCCGAGAAGCGTGCGGTGATGGACTGCGTGCTGCGTGTGGCGGCGGGGCGTGTCCCGCTGCTGCTTGGCGCGGGCGGCAACTGCACGGCCGAGGTGGCGCGCGGGCTGCGCGAGACCGACCTCACGGGTTTTGACGGCGTGCTCATCGTCACGCCGTACTACAACAAGCCCTCGCAGGAGGGACTCTACCGCCACTTCCGCGAAGTGGCGTCGGCAAGTCCGCTCCCCGTGGTGCTTTACAACGTGCCGGGGCGCACGGGCGTGAACCTCGAGGCGGAGACAACCCTCCGCATCGCACGCGACTGTCCCTCGGTGGTGGCCGTGAAGGAGGCTTCCGGGCGCATCACGCAGATAGAGGACATCGTGGAGAACGCCCCGGCGGGTTTTGAGGTGCTGAGCGGTGACGACGCCATCACCTTTGAGCTTCTCTCCGTGGGCGCGGCGGGGGTTATATCTGTTGTGGGCAATGCCCTGCCCGCGCTTTTCGGCGGGATGGTGCATGCCGCCCTCGCGGGAAACTTCACGGACGCGCTGCCCGTGCACCGCAGCCTCAGCAAAGTGTACAAGCTGATGACGGCCGACGGCAACCCTGCCGGCGTGAAAGCCCTGCTCGCGGCGCAGGGAAGCATCGAGAATGTGCTTCGCCTTCCGCTTGTGCCTGCCAGTGCTTCCACCGCCGCACAACTGAGTTCGCTTTCCGTCGCCCTTGCGCAGGGTGAGGAGAACGCACGCGGCAAAAAAGCATAAGCCAAAAGCTAACCGCACGCAAAAAGCCCCGTCCGCAAGTGGGCAAAGCCTGCGGACGGGGCTTTATTGTGCGCTTGCGCGTAACCTCTTTCCTCTCACCTGCCTTCCCGGGGGAGCGTCTGTCCTCATTTTAGCGGCGTGTGGCGCACGGACTTGCGGCACGCCGCAGGCTCGGGAGGAACCGGGGGGATTGTATTGAAACGACAGCATAGACAAAAACTCACTAATCCTAAATAACAATGGACAAGAGAGACAGCATAGACTGGGGCAGGACGAGCATACCCCGCCTTTTCGTCAAGATGTTTTTCCCCACACTCTTCGGCATGCTGCTTGCCTCAACCGTCAACATAGTGGACGGCATCTTCGTGGGGCACGGCGTGGGCAGCGACGCGCTGGCGGCGGTAAACATCGTCGCGCCGTTTTTCCTCATCACCACCGGCGTGGGGCTGATGTTCGGCTCGGGCGTGTCAATTGTTGCCTCAGTGCATCTTTCGCACGGCAACGTGAAAGCCGCCAACATAAACATCACGCAGGCTTTCGCCGTGGGTACGCTGCTTATGGTAGCGGTGGCCGCCGTCGTGATGGCTTTCCCCGCCGCCACTGCCCGGCTGCTCGGTGCGAGCGAGGGACTCACCCCATTAGCGCTCGAATATATGCGCTGGATTATCCCCGCGCTGCCGTTCTATATGCTCATCAGCATCGGACTTTTTGTGCTTAGGCTTGACGGCAGTCCCGTATTGGCCATGGCGTGCAACATCGCGCCGGCGGCCATCAACGTGGTGCTTGACTATGTTTTCATATTCCCGCTTGGCATGGGCATCGGAGGCGCGGCACTCGCCACAGCTCTTTCGGCGGTGGCGGGCACGATCATCGTGTTTGTGTATATGCTTTGGCTGCGGCGCACGGTAGGCTTCCGCCGCGTGAAGCTATCGCGCACGTCTCTTGTGCTCACCGCCCGCAACATAGGTTACCAGATGAAGCTCGGCGCGTCGTCGCTCATCGGCGAACTCGCCATAGCCTGCACAATGCTCACGGGCAACTTCGCCTTCATCCGCCGCCTCGGCGACGACGGCGTGGCGGCGTTCAGCGTGGCTTGCTACTGCTTTCCGCTTGTCTTTATGGTGGGCAACGCCATCGCGCAGTCGGCGCAACCAATCCTCAGCTACAACTACGGCGCGGGACAGCCGCGCCGCGTGCGCGAGACACTGCGCCTCTCGCTCTGGATTGCCGTGGTGTGCGGTCTGCTGATGTCACTGCTTGGCGTGGTGGAGAGTGGGGCTGTCGTTTCCGTATTCCTGCCCGCCTCCGCGCCCGCCTCGCATATCGCGGCGAACGGTCTGCCGTATTTCTCGCTGGCTTTCCTTTTCTTTGCGCTCAACCTTGTGGTGATAGGCTATTTCCAAAGCCTTGAGCGTTTCAAACGGGCTACATTCCTTATGCTGCTGCGCGGCTTTGTGTTTGTAGTGCCGGCATTCCTGCTGCTTCCGTTTGCGGCGGGCGACCACGGGCTGTGGCTCGCCGTGCCTTTGGCGGAGGCACTCACTTTCGCTGTGATAGCCTTGAAAGCGGTAGTGCGGCGCTGAATCCGTTGGCGGGGCGTGCGAAAGTGTGCCGCCCCGCCAATGGCTTCAGCTTTCAGGACGCAATGGTCCGTAGAAATAGGATGCCGTGGCTACGCCGTCCACAAGAAAATCCGCTCCGGTGATGAATGCTCCCCGGCTGTCCATAAGCAGTTCGACCACTCCCGCCACCTCGTCCGCCGTGCCGGGGCGGTCCGCAGGGCATTTGGCGGACATATTCTTGTAGAAACCGCCGCGCGGGTGGTGTGCGGGTGGGTGGAGCGGCGCAGCCTTTGCGACAGTGAAAGAAATGCGTACCTTTGTGATGGGAAACGGGCGTGGAAATGAGAAACATTTCGCGCAGGTTTTCTTGTGTCCTACTCCCCTTTTTATGGAATTGGGAGCGGGAAACGCAACAGCTTACAACTAACGTGGAACTTTACGGACTTTTGGGGCATCCCCTTGGACACAGCTTCTCGGCGGCTTATTTCACGGAGAAGTTCGCCCGCGAGGTAATTGACGCGCGGTACGAGAACTTTGACTTCGCCTCCGTGCCGCAGGCGATGGAACGGCTCTCATCTGAGCCGGACTTGCGCGGCTTCAACGTGACCATACCCCACAAGCGGGCGGTGATGCCTTTCCTCACGTCGCTTTCCCCCGAAGCGGAGGCGATTGGCGCGGTGAATGTGGTGTGCGTGCGGCAGGGGGCTGACGGGCGGCGCGTGCTGCACGGATGCAACTCGGACGCGGTGGGTTTCGCCCGTTCTATAAAACCGCTGCTCCGCCCCGGAGAGCACACCGCCGCCCTTGTGCTGGGTACGGGTGGCGCGTCGCTCGCTGTGTTGTACGCGCTGCACAGGCTTGGTCTGCGCACGCTCTCGGTGAGCCGCACCCCCCAGGAAGGGCAGGCGGGCTACGGCGACCTTACGGAGGAGGTGATGGACTCCCACCCCGTGGTTGTTAACTGCACGCCCCTTGGCATGCACCCAAAGACGGAGGCTTGTCCCGATATCCCTTACCACCTGCTCACGTCGCGCCACCTGTTGTACGATCTTGTGTACAACCCTGAGGAGACGCTCTTTATGCGTCGCGGGCGCGAACGTGGTGCTACAGTGAAGAATGGATTGGAAATGCTGCGGCTGCAAGCCGAGGCCGCGTGGGAAATGTGGCACGGCGAATGGCACGGGGACGGGGACGCATTTTGAATCGTCACCCGGCGCGTCCCTCCGCGCCCGAGTATCAGCACGCAGCCCGCAATTCGGTAAAAGAACAACAATAACCCTATATCCGACGATGACCAAAGAACAGCTTATTAAGAACATCTTCGCGAAGAAGTCCTTCCTCTGCGTGGGACTTGACACCGACCTTAAAAAGGTGCCCGCCCACCTGCTTACGCACGAAGACCCAATCTTCGACTTCAACCGCGCCATAATAGACGCCACCGCACCATACTGCGTGGCATACAAGCCCAACCTCGCTTTCTACGAGTGCTTCGGACTGAAAGGCTGGGCGGCCTTTGAGAAGACTGTGCGCTATATAAAGGAGCATTACCCCGACCAGCTCATCATTGCCGACGCGAAGCGCGGGGACATAGGCAACACTTCCGCAATGTACGCTCGCTCTTTCTTTGAGGAGTTGGACATCGACGCACTCACCGTCGCGCCCTATATGGGCGAGGACAGCGTCACGCCTTTCCTGCAGTACGAGGGAAAGTGGGTGGTGCTGTTGGCTCTCACAAGCAACAAGGGGTCGCACGACTTCCAGCTCACCGAGGACGCGGGTGGCGAAAGGCTCTTTGAGAAAGTGCTGCGGCACTCGCAGGAGTGGGCGGACGACACGCGCATGATGTATGTGGTGGGTGCGACACAGGGCAGCCTCTTCGCCGACATACGCAAGGTGGCACCGCACCATTTCTTCCTTGTCCCCGGCGTGGGGGCGCAGGGCGGCTCGCTTGAGGAGGTGTGCCGCTACGGTATGACGGACGAGTGCGGACTTATAGTCAATTCCTCGCGCGGTATCATCTACGCTGACTCCTCGGAGAATTTCGCCGCTGCCGCCGCTGAAAAGGCGCGGGCATTGCAGGAACAGATGGCTGTCGAGCTTGCCAAGCTCTGAATACGGCTGGAGGAGACGCAAGCTTTCCCCGCACCATTTGCCCCGGTCTTTGCACGCGGTGGCAGTGCCGCGTAGCTTGTACCAGGGCAAGCATTGTCAGTTACCAAGTAAAGAAGAAGCCGGGTGGACAGAAAACGCTTTCGCGTATGTCCACCCGGCTTTGTTGTGTACGCCATGCCGTGTTACATAGTCTCCTGATGGGGAATGTGCTTGTCAGAAAACCGGCTCGCCCGGTGCCGGCGGGGCAAAGGGAATGTCCGCGTCGCTCACCGGCGGGAAGCCCGTTGCGGCGGACGCGGGCGGCAGCGTGTCCGAGGTCATGCCCGAGGAGATGACCGCCTGGCCGCCAGCTTCGCCGCCTGTGGCGGGAATGGCGTCCTCGTTAGGGTTTTGGAAACGCGCAAACTCGCCGCGGAAAGTGAGCAGCACGCTGCCCACCGCGCCGTTACGGTGCTTGGCGATGATAATCTCCGCCTTTCCGCGCAGGTCGTTGCCACGCTCGTCGCTGTAAATCTTGTAGTACTCTGGACGGTGGATGAATATCACCATGTCCGCATCCTGCTCGATGGCTCCCGACTCGCGCAAGTCCGACAGTTGCGGGCGCTTGTCGTTACCCTCACGGTTCTCCACGCCACGGTTCAGCTGCGAGAGCGCGAGGATAGGGATGTTAAGCTCCTTAGCCAGTCCCTTAAGCGAGCGGCTTATGGTGGACACCTCCTCCTGACGGCTTCCGAAGTTCATGCCCGAGGCGTTCATAAGCTGCAGGTAGTCAATCATCAGCACCTTCACCCCGTGTTCGCGCACAAGGCGGCGGGCTTTCGTGCGCAACTCGAAGACCGAGAGCGAGGGCGTGTCGTCAATGTAGAGCGGTGCGCCGTAGAGCGGCTTTATCTTGTAGTCAAGCTGCCCCCACTCGTAAGGCATCAGCTGTCCGCTTTTCAGCGTTTCGCCCTTAATCTCGCACACGTTGACAATCATACGGTTGACGAGCTGCACGTTTGACATCTCAAGCGAGAAGAGCGCAACGGGAATCTTCTGGTCCACCGCGATGTTTTTTGCCATGCTTAGCGCGAAAGCCGTCTTGCCCATGGCGGGGCGTGCGGCAAGTATGACGAGGTCGGAGTTCTGCCAGCCCGAGGTGATTTTGTCAAGGTCGTGAAAGCCCGACGCGATGCCGCTCATACCGTCCTTGCGGGCGGCGGCCTTTTGCAGCATCTCGTAAGCCTCCTTTATGACGGGGTCAATCTGGGTGTACTCCTTTTTTACGTTCTGCTGCGAGAGCTCGAAGAGTTTCCCCTCCGCCTCCTGCATCAGCTCGTCCACGTCCTGCGTGCTGTCAAAGGCTTTCGTCTGTATGCCGCTCGTGTAGGATATGAGCTCGCGTGCGAGAGCCTTTTGCGCGATGATGCGCGCGTGGTACTCGATGTGCGCGGACGACGCAACCATACCGCTCAGTTGCGCGATGTAGAACTGCCCGCCCGCGTCCTCCAGCTTGTCGGTGCTTTCAAGCTGGTTTTTCACGGTGAGTATGTCCACGGGGCGTTCCTCGAGGTTGAGACGGCGTATCGCTTCGTAAATGAGTTGGTGGCGGTGGTCGTAGAAGCTCTCCGGGCGGAGAATTTCGCTTACCTGGTAGTAAGCGTCCTTCTCCACCATCAGCGCTCCGAGCACCGCCTGCTCCAGCTCGACCGCCTGCGGCTGCAGGTGTCCGTAGCTGTCCGTCTCGGGCGTGGCGGGCTTCCGGCTGTTGCGCGGAAAGCCCTTGGAGTCGTATGTGCTTTGCTTTGCCATGGGGATTGCTTCTTGTCAGACCGCTTTTACTTCACCACCACTTTGCGTCCGCCGCAGATGTATACGCCGGCGGGGAGGGAGCGAAGTGCGGAAACCTTGTCAAGTCCTTTGCTGACGACGCGTCCCTGCATGTCATACACCACGGTAGGCGAGGAGGTAGCGGATTTCACTGACACCGGCGCGATGCCCGTCGTGTTGTAGCTTTGGTACAGAGCCACGGCTTTCTGCGCGCTGCTGTAGCAGGCGAAGCGCGGCGCGGAGGCGTTGTATTGTATGAAATAGCTGCCGAAGGCGTTGTTGGTGATGCGTGCCGTGCCGTCCGCGCCTACCGTCACCGTCCATTTCTCCTGGTTGCTTGAAGCGTCCTCGGACTCATAGAGCTTATTTTTCTTCGCCGTGAGCGAGAGATACGTGCCGTCCGTGCAGTCCTGGAAAGTCCAGCCCTGGCCGTAGCCGCCCAGCGTGAACGCTACGGGCTGACCGTCGCCGCCCACCTCCGTGGTGACGCTCTGCGTAGCCTCGTCTACGGTCACCTCGGCGTAGCTTCGGATGTCCTGCTTGGCGGCAGCCATCGCCACGCCGCTTGTGGGGCACACCACGATGACCGTCGCGCCGCTTCTGAGGTCGCTCTCGTCGGAAACAAGCACATACACGTTGTCGCCCGCCGGCACGTCCGGACTCACGGCGAGGGTGTAGGTGGCACTGACGCTTGCGCTCTTCTCCCCGTCAAGCTCGGCGTAGGCGGTCACCTGCATCGCGCTGTCCACCGTAAGGGATACGGGGGACGCCGCGCTGCGCGTGTCCTTTCCGTTCACCGTGTAGCATATGGTGGCTCCGGCCGTGGCGGTGGATATGGTCACCTCTGTGCCTTTCTTCACCTTGCCGCCGTCGGGCGAGAAGACGGGTGCGGCCACCTCCTCCGTACCCGGCTCCGTCGAGCCCGGGTTGCTCTTGTAGTTGTCAGGGTCGAATGCGTAGGTTGTGTAGTCGCCCCACACGTACTGTTCAAGTCCAGGGAAATCAATGTACGGGTTGCGGTTTTTCTGTATGCTGTACACCGCGTTGTTGCGGTCCACCTCCACCTGGCTCACGGGGTCTTCCTTGGCCCAGCGCAGCAGCATGGTAAGCGCCCAGTTGGTGTAGGCGGGATACTTGTTGCCCGCCAGCATCGGGCTGCTCCACGAGGCAATCTTGTCCTCGTATGCCGTGGCCATGTAGAAGTACGTGCGTGCGAAGTCGCCCTTGTACTCATCGTTAGGCTCGAAGCAGATGCCGCTGTACCCGCTCACCGTGCATGCGCCCAGCTTGCTGTATCCGCCTGAGGAGGTGAACTTTTCGCCGTTGTTCTCCCCGAAGGGGTAGTTGCTGCGCCGTCCGTTGACATACCCGTCGGTGGGGTAGAGGTGGAAGAGGTCGGTGTACATCGGCGTTGCGTCGTCAAACCAGCTCTTCGGAAAGGAGTGCTCGCGGTTGTAGCTGTCACCCTCGCCCTTGTACGAGCCGCCCTGCGCGCTGCCTCCGGGCGTGTAGTTGGTCACGCTTGAGTAGCGGTCGCGTATCTTGCCGTCGCTCCTCACGTCGGTAGTCTTGAAGTCTGTCCAAAGCTGGTTGTACGACCGCTGTGTGTGGCTGGCGATGATGCCATAGAGAGCGGTTTTCACGGCCGAGCCTTTCTTTCCTTTCGCGGCGGAGTAGTAGCCGGACGGTGCCTGGGCGTGTGCAAGGAGTGCCACGCAGAGCACGCCGCAAAGCAGGGAGAGTTTCCTGAGGTTGAAGTGTTGAAACATAATTAGGGTTAGGGAAATGCTATTCCTTTGAGTGTGTGTTGTGTGGAGTTTTGTGCGTGTAGCGGTAGCAGTGCGCGTGAGCCGTATCATGGTGCGGGGCGGCATATATATTATATATGTACCGCCCCGCCGCGCCTACTCAAAGAGGCTCTCAGGCACATAGTTTGTTTCGGCTTTTTTGCGCTCTTTCTTGTGCTTTGTGCCGGACGCGGGCTCTACTGCCGTAGCGGGTTCTGTGGAGCTTCCCTTGCTCTCGGCTGAGTTTTCCTGCGCGGCTTTCCCGTGCCGGGTGGAGGATGCGGGACTGCCCTCGGAGTGTCCGCCGTCGTCCCCATCGTCGCCGCCGCCCTCCATAAGGTCTTCGGGGACGAAGGTGGAGTCGGGTGCGGTGGTGTCACGCGGGGAAGCGGGCGGGTTGTAGGTTGCCTGGTAGGTGCTGGGCGACACGTCTTCGGGCGGCATGCCATACTTGTGCAGGTACTTGGGCCGCAATGCGCCGTCGTCCATCACGCTGCGCATAAACTGTGCCACGATGGGGAGCGCCGTGCGGCTGCCCTGTCCCAGCGCGCCCGTGCGGAAGTGTATGCTGCGGTATTCGCCGCCCACCCACGCGCCGGCCACGAGACTTGGCGTCACACCGACAAACCACGCGTCGGAGTGGTTGTTTGACGTACCCGTCTTGCCGCCCATGTCAAGGCGGTTGGAGTAAGCCCCGAGGTACATCATCGCGCCGAGGGTCTGCGAGGTGCCGCCCGCGTCGCGCACGCCAGCTTCAAGCATCTTCTGCATGTAGAATGCCGCTTTCTGCGGCAGGGCGCGTGTGGAAACGGTGGCTGCCTCGTACACGGTCTTGCCGTCCGCGTCGACTATCTTTGTCACAAGCACTGGCTCGACGTGCATTCCGTCGTTTGCCACCGTGCCGTAGGCGTTCACCAGCTCAAAGAGATTGACGTCGCTTGCGCCGAGTGGCAGTGAGGCGATGTTGTCAAGCGGAGACTTGATGCCCATGTCCTGCGCCGTGCTGATGACGTTGGGGATGCCCACTTCCTGTCCCAGTTTCACGGCGATGGTGTTGATGCTCTGCGCAAAGGCGGAGCGCAGGGGTATCTCAGCGTTGCTGAAGCGTCCGTTGGCATTGTGTGGCTGCCACACCGTAGTGGCTTTCTTGCGCTTGTCGTAAACCTCCATGCGTATATACTCGTCCTTGCGGGTGTCGGAGGGTGTGAGTCCCTGCTTCATGGCCGTCGCGTAGACAAAGAGCTTGAAAGTAGAGCCCGGCTGGCGCATGGCACGCACTTTGTCGTACTTCCATGTCTTGAAGTCGATGTCGCCCACATAAGCCTTCACGTGTCCCGTCTCGGGCTCCATTGCCACGAAGCCCGTGTGCAGGTAGTTTACCATGTAGCGTATGGAGTCCATTGTCGACATCATCTCATGGCGCGGTCCGTCGTAGGTGAAGAGCGTCACATCGTGCTTGCGGTTGAGCCAGTAGGAGACGGAGTCGGGGTTGTTGGGATAGCGCGCTTCAAGTTTCTTGTATGTGTCGCTGCGTCGCGCGATACCCTCTATGAAGCCGGGAATCACGTTGCCTTTCTCGTCGCGCCAACGCTCGCCCATGCCGCGCCAGTGGTTGTCAAAGTTGCGCTGCACCTGCTTCATTTTCTCGCGCACGGCTTTCTCGGCGTAGGCCTGCATGCGCGAGTCGAGGGTGGTGTATATCTTCAGTCCGTCGGAATATACGTCAAGGTCGGGGCACTTCTCCTGCACATAATCCTTCACCGCGTCGCGGAAATAGAGCGCGGTGCCGTCATAGGCACTTTCCACGCTGAATTTAAGGTCAATTGGCAGCGCGGTCAACGAGTCAAGTACGGGGTGTCTGGGTATGAGCGCGTTGCCGAACTTCTCTTCAAGCAGGAAACGGTGCGTGTACATGTTGTTAAGCACCGTGTTGCGGCGGCGGAGGGAGTTTTGCGGATTGATGCGCGGGTTGTAGGCCGATGTGGCTTTCAGCAGTCCCACCAGCACGGCGGCCTCTTCGGGCTTGATGTGCGAGGGGGTTGTGTTGAAGTAGGTCTTTGCGGCGGTCTTGATGCCGTAGGCGTTCGAGCCGAAGTCCACCGTGTTGGCGTACATTTCAAGTATCTCCCGCTTGTCGCAAATCATTTCGAGCTCGGTGGCGATAATCATCTCCTTGCTCTTCATTATGACGATGCCAAGGCCCGGTATCTTGCCGAGGAGTCCCGTGGAGTATTGCGTGCGCACGCGGAACATATTCTTCACCAGCTGCTGCGTGATGGTGGATGCACCGCGGGCACGCCCCTGCGCGGCATCCTTTACTGCCGCGAAAATGCCTTGGTAGTCAATGCCGTGGTGGCTGAAAAACCGTTCGTCCTCGGTGGACACCAGTGCCTGGAAGAAAGCCGGACTGATGGAGTCGTAGGGGACTGGGGAGCGGTTTTCGTTGAAGTATTTTCCGAGCAGCTTGCCGTCCGCGCTGTATATCTCGGACGCGGCGGCCGTCTTGGGGTGGATGATGTCGCTTATGGAGGGCGATTTGCCGAAGAGCCAGAGGAAATTGGTGGTGACGGCAAACACATAGAATATCACAAGGGCGAAGAAAGTGGCCACGCCGGACAATGCCTTGCGCCACCACGGCTGTCCGGCAAACTGTCCTTTGTACCAGTGCCACGCGCGGCGGAAGCCGCCGCCTATCTTTCGTAAAAGTCGGGCAGAAGCTTTGCCCGCGCCTTTTGAGTCTGCATTCATTTTTTCTCGCATTGTCACGCCGTCACGCAGCAGGGCGTGGAGCGGAATGTCGGGGCAAAATTACTGCAAGGCGTGGTAAGGGCAAAGCAAAACGCCCTTTTTCCCTTTCGGCGGCGTGGGGGTGCGGTAAGCGCAGTTGGCATTCACAACGTCCCCAAGGTTGTGCGTACGACGTGCGGCTTTGTGCGGCGGCTTATACATCCAGAGTTAATTCAAGCATAAAAGCAGGGTACGGTTGGGGCGGGGCGGGGAAAGTGCGTTTTTTCAATGTGTCACTATTTTGGCAAAAAAGTGAGCAAAATAACAAAATGCACCTTGGCTCAGATTTAACATTTCCGCACCCCGCCAAAGCGTGTCGGCGGGCAAATTTTTGCAAGTCGCCGACCTGTAGCGCAGATGCCGAGGCATCTTGAAGGCCAAGCCGCACTTCAGTGACGAGATACCACGGTATTACGTGGCCCAAGTGCAGGTGTTTTGACTCGTAAGTGCTTGATAATCAGTATAGGCCAAAAATAGAGGGACATTCCTTGCGGCATGTCCCTATCTTGCAGTACAAATATACAACATTTTTCCGCCGAAAGCAAATATGTTAAATCCTCTCCGTGAATCAAAAAGTCAGATTTTGCGCTGCATTTCTTTCTTTTTGTCAAAACGAGCATATTGGCATTCGCACGTAAAGTGCCCCTGCGAGGGTTGTGGTGCTTTGCTGCGCGAAAATTATCTGAGAAAAGCAAAATGTAACAAAGAGCTTTTGTATTTTTGCATCGCGCAAGAAAAACGAACTAGATGAAGACAAATTGTAAGCAAACGAAACTATGTGCGGAATAGTAGGGATATTCAACATAAAGGAGCAAACAACCGCTTTGCGCCGCAAGGCACTTGAGATGAGCAAGCGTATACGCCACCGCGGACCCGACTGGAGCGGCATTTACTGCGGGGCGCACGCCATATTGTGCCACGAACGGCTCTCTATAGTCGACCCGCAGAGCGGGAAACAGCCTCTTTTCTCGCCTGACGGCAAGCTGGCACTTGCGGCCAATGGTGAGATTTACAACCACGCCGGCATACGCGCAGAGCTTGCGGGGAGTTACGCTTTCCGCACGGGGTCGGACTGTGAGGTATTACTGGCGCTTTACCGCGAATGTGTCGGACCGGATTTCCTTGAGCGGCTCAACGGCATCTTCGCTTTCGCCCTCTATGACGAGGAACGGGACGATTTCCTCATCGCCCGCGACCCCGTGGGCGTGATACCTTTATATATAGGATGGGATGCTGACGGAAAGGTGTATTGCGCCAGCGAGCTGAAGGCACTTGAGGGCTTCTGTGAGCGTTACGAGCCGTTTCCGCCGGGACATTACTACCTTGGCAGCGAGGGTGTTGTGCAGCGTTGGTACAAGCGTGGCTGGAAAGACTACGACACGCTGGCAGCGGAGGGGTACAGCTCTCCGTCCGAGCTGCGCCCCGCGTTGGAGGCAGCCGTGAAGAGGCAGCTGATGAGCGATGTGCCGTACGGCGTGCTGCTTTCCGGCGGACTTGACAGCTCGGTTATTTCGGCGATAGCGAAGAAATACGCGGCACGCCGCGTGGAGACGGGCGGCACGCAGGACGCGTGGTGGCCGCAGCTGCACTCGTTTGCGGTGGGGCTGAAAGGCGCGCCGGACCTTGACAAGGCGCGTGAGGTGGCGCAGTACATCGGCACGGTGCACCATGAGATTAATTACACCATACAGGAGGGACTTGACGCTGTGCGTGACGTTATTTATTACACCGAAACGTATGACGTTACCACCGTGCGTGCGTCCACGCCGATGTACCTGCTGGCGCGTGTCATCAAGTCGATGGGCATCAAGATGGTGCTGTCGGGCGAAGGGGCGGACGAGATTTTCGGCGGTTATCTCTACTTTCACAAGGCGCCCTCGGCGCGGGCTTTCCACGAGGAGACGGTGCGCAAGCTGTCGCGCCTTCACCTTTACGACTGCCTCCGCGCCAACAAGAGTCTGGCTGCGTGGGGCGTGGAGGGGCGCGTGCCTTTCCTCGACCGCGATTTCCTCGACACAGCCATGCGCCTCGACCCTGCGGTGAAGATGTGCCCGGGGCGGGAGATTGAGAAGCGCGTGCTGCGCGAGGCTTTCGCCGACATGCTGCCCGAGAGCGTGGCGTGGCGGCAGAAGGAGCAGTTTTCGGACGGCGTGGGCTACTCGTGGATAGACACGCTGAAGCGCGTGGCGGAGGAAAGCGTGACGGACGCGCAGATGGCGGGCGCGGCAGAGCGTTTCCCGATAAACCCGCCGATGTGCAAGGAGGAGTACCTGTACCGCAGCATCTTTGCCGAGCATTTCCCGAGCGAGAGCGCGGCGCGGTGTGTGCCGAGCGTGCCGAGCGTGGCGTGCAGCACGGCGGAGGCGCTTGCGTGGGACGAGGCTTTCAAGGGGGCTAACGACCCCAGTGGCCGCGCCGTGGCGGGTGTACACATCGAGGCGTACTGACACTTTACAACTTGTGCGGCTTAGCGTCGCACAAATTGCGCGTTTGCAGCTTTTACATTGGGCGGTATGGCGACTCCCTCCCAAAATTGCATAATCGTCGCGGGCGGCCATCCGCCGCTTGTTCCTCTAATACTATTCTTACATGTATGTCAAGCCTTGGTTTCCAAGGGGGTAAAATAAAAATCCCGTACACTTGCTTTAAGTGTACGGGATTTTATTTCTTGACAGCCTACCCTCTATTTCCGCGCGTGTCGCGTTTCCCTGTACGCTGTCGCGGACTCCCCGCACACGGAGTGCGTGCGGACTGGGCGGCGGGGTTTAGAACTCCTGCCAGGTCTTAATCTCAAGGTCGTCCAGCTTAACCGTGCAGAATGCGTGGATGAACGCCGAGGCCAGCCGCGCGTTGGTGATGAGCGGGATGTTGAGGTCTATGGCCGCGCGGCGTATCTTGTAGCCGTTGGTAAGCTCGCCGCTGGAAAGGTTTTTCGGCACGTTCACCACGAGGTCTATCTCCTTTGCGTGCAACATGTCAAGCGCCTGCGGCTGCTGTCCCTCCTCGCTGGGCCAGTGCACCATGGTGTTGGCTATGCCGTTGTCGGTGAGGTAGCGGCTCGTGCCCGGTGTGGCGAAGAGCCGGTAGCCCTTGTCGCGCAGGAGTGTGGCCGCCGCCAGCATATCCGCCTTTTGCTTGCCGTCGCCGGTGGAGAGAAGGATGTTGTGCTCGGGGATGCGGTGTCCCACGGAGAGCATCGCCTTGAGCAGGGCGGTGCGCGAGTCCTCGCCGAGGCAACCCACCTCGCCGGTCGAAGCCATATCCACGCCAAGCACGGGGTCGGCTTTCTGCAGGCGGTTGAACGAGAACTGCGAGGCTTTGATGCCCACGTAGTCGAGGTCGAAAAGGCTCTTCGCCGGCTTCTCCACGGGAAGCCCCAGCATTACGCGCGTGGCAAGCTCGATGAGGTTAATCTTAAGCACCTTGCTGACAAACGGGAAGGAACGGGAGGCGCGGAGGTTGCACTCTATCACCTTGATGTCGTTCTCCTTGGCGAGGTACTGTATGTTGAACGGACCGGAGATGTGCAGCTCTTTCGCTATCTGCTTTGAGATCTTCTTTATGCGCCGCGCGGTCTCCACATAGAGTTTCTGCGGCGGGAACTGTATGGTTGCGTCGCCCGAGTGTACGCCGGCAAACTCGATATGCTCGCTGATGGCGTAGGCTATTATCTCGCCGTCGCGTGCCACGGCATCCATCTCCACCTCCTTGGCGTGCTGCATAAAGCGGCTCACCACCACAGGGTGCTTCTTGCTCACGTTGGCCGCGAGCTTGAGGAAGCGTTCGAGCTCCTCCTGGTTGGAGCAGACGTTCATTGCCGCGCCGGAGAGCACGTAGGACGGGCGCACCAGCACGGGGAAGCCCACGCGCGAGATGAAGTCCTGTATGTCGTCCATCGAGGTGAGCGCGCTCCACTCGGGCTGGTCGACCCCGATGCGTCCCAGCATGGCGGAGAATTTCTCGCGGTCCTCTGCGTTGTCGATGTATTTCGCCTGTGTGCCGAGTATGTTGACGTGCTCGGCGTCAAGGCGCATGGCGAGGTTGTTGGGAATCTGTCCGCCCGTGGACACGATGACTCCGTATGGACATTCAAGGTCGAGTATGTCCATCACGCGCTCAAAGGTGAGCTCGTCAAAGTAGAGGCGGTCGCACATGTCATAGTCGGTGGATACCGTCTCGGGGTTGTAGTTTATCATCACCGAGCGGTAGCCCTCGCGGCGTATGGTGTTGAGTGCCTGCACGCCGCACCAGTCAAACTCGACGGACGAGCCGATGCGGTAGGCACCCGAGCCCAGCACCACCACCGAGCGTTTGTCGTTTTCAAAGCGTATGTCGTGCGCGGTGCCGCCGTAGGTGAGGTAGAGGTAGTTGGTCTGAGCGGGATACTCCGCCGCCAGGGTATCAATCTGCTTCACCACGGGCAGTATGCCCGCCTGCTTGCGTCGCGCCCGCACGGCCATGAGTGCTTTCTCAAGGTCCATTTCCTGCTCCATTCCCACGGCGCGTGCTATTTGGAAGTCGCTGAAGCCCTGCACCTTCGCCTTTCGCAGGAGGTCGTTGTCAAGCACGTTGACGGAAGTGCACTCGTGCAGGCGGCGGTCCGTGAGGTGGATGTTGTGCAGTTTCTGTAAAAACCAGCGGTCAATCTTCGTCAGCTCGTGTATGCGCTCGATGGTGTAACCGGCGGCAAAGGCTTTCTCTATGGCGAAGATGCGCTTGTCGGTTGGCTCGCTGAGAGCCTCCTCCACGTTGTCTATTGTAAGTTCCTTGTTGTCTACAAAGCCGTGCATGCCCTGGCCAATCATGCGCAGACCCTTTTGTATGACCTCCTCAAAGGTGCGCCCTATGGCCATCACCTCGCCCACCGACTTCATGGACGAGCCGAGTTCGCGGTCAACGCCGCGGAACTTGCCGAGATCCCAGCGCGGTATCTTGCAAACCACGTAGTCGAGGGCTGGCTCGAAGAAAGCCGAGGTGGTTTTCGTCACCGAATTTTTCAGTTCGAAGAGGCCGTAGCCCATTCCCAGCTTCGCGGCGACGAAAGCGAGAGGGTAGCCCGTCGCCTTTGAGGCGAGCGCGGACGAGCGCGAGAGGCGCGCGTTGACCTCTATCACGCGGTAGTCCTCACTGTTGGGGTCGAAGGCGTACTGCACGTTGCACTCGCCCACAATGCCCACGTGGCGCACGATGCGTATGGAGAGTTCGCGCAGCTTGTGGTACTCGGAGTTGGTGAGCGTCTGCGACGGCGCGATGACAATGCTCTCGCCCGTGTGTATGCCCAGCGGGTCGAAGTTCTCCATGTTGCACACGGTGATGCAGTTGTCGTAGCGGTCGCGCACCACCTCGTACTCTATCTCTTTCCAGCCTTTCAGACTCTTCTCCACCAGCACCTGCGGGGAGAACGAGAAAGCCTTTTCGGCCAGCTTGTCAAGCTCCTCCTCGTTGTCGCAGAAGCCCGACCCGAGTCCGCCGAGAGCGTACGCCGCGCGCAGTATGACGGGGTAGCCCAGCGCGGCGGCCGCATTGCGTGCTTGCGCTATGCTTTCGCATGCCTCGCTCTTGATGGTCTTCACGCCAATCTCGTTGAGCTTCTCCACGAAAAGCTCGCGGTCCTCGGTGTCCATGATGGCCTGCACGGGCGTGCCCAGCACTTTCACGCCGTACTTCTCAAGCGTGCCGCTGCGGTACAGCTCCACGCCGCAGTTAAGCGCGGTCTGCCCGCCGAATGCCAGCAGTATGCCGTCCGGCCGCTCCTTTTCTATCACGCGCTCCACGAAGTAAGGCGTGACGGGGAGAAAATAGATGTGGTCCGCCACCCCCTCCGAGGTTTGCACCGTGGCTATGTTGGGGTTGATGAGTATCGTGTCTACGCCTTCCTCTTTCAGGGCTTTGAGGGCTTGGGAGCCGGAGTAGTCAAACTCGCCGGCCTCGCCAATCTTCAGCGCGCCCGAGCCGAGAAGAAGCACTTTCTTTATATTTTCCATGATGAGCGTGGGTGTATGGGGTGGGGGGTTAGAGCAGTTTTACGAAATCGTCGAAGAGGAACTCCGTGTCCACCGGACCGCTGCATGCCTCGGGGTGGAACTGTGCGGAGAACCATGGGCGGCTCTTGTGGCGTACGCCCTCGTTGGAACCGTCGTTCATGTTGACGAAGTACGGCTCCCAGTCGGCGGGCAGCGTGCGGCTGTCGACGGCGTAGCCGTGGTTTTGCGACGTGACGAAGCAGCGGTTGGTGCCCGCCATGCGCACGGGCTGGTTGTGGCTGCGGTGTCCGTACTTCAGCTTGTACACCGTCGCGCCCGCCGCCTTGGAGAGCAGCTGGTTGCCCATGCAGATGCCCATGCAGGGGTGCGGCTGCGGCGCGGCGAGAAACTTGCGTATGTTGTCCACCGCCGCCGCGCACGTGTCGGGATCGCCCGGACCGTTGGCAAGGAAAAGCCCGTCAAAGTCCGTGCCGTTGAAGTCGTAGTCCCAGGGTACGCGTATCACCTCCACGCCCCGGCGCAGGAGGCAGCGTATGATGTTGTTTTTCACGCCGCAGTCCACCAGCAGCACCTTCTTGCGCCCGCCGCCCTCGTTGTACTTTATCACCTCGCGGCACGACACCTGTGCCACATAGTTCACTCCGCTGTACTGCGCCGTGGGGATGTTGTCCGGCTCGTCGTCGAAGAGGATTTTGCCCATCATCACGCCGTGCTCGCGCAGCGTCTTTGTGAGCTGGCGGGTGTCAATGCCCGTCACGCCGGGCACCTTCTCCCGCTTCAGCCAGTCGGCAAGGCTTTCGGCGGCGTTCCAGTGGCTGTAACTCTCGCTGTAGTCGCTCACAATAATGGCCGAGGCGTGGATGCGGTCGCTTTCCATAAAGGTGGCCAGCCCGTTGTCCTCCATGGTGAAGGGCGGCACGCCGTAGTTTCCCACGAGGGGGTAGGTGAGTGCCATGAGCTGCCCGGCGTAAGACGGGTCGGTGAGGCTCTCGGGGTAGCCTGTCATGGCGGTGTTGAACACCACCTCGCCCGCCACGGGGGCTTCGTATCCGAATGACTGGCCGTGGAACTTTGTCCCGTCGTCCAGAAGAAGTGTTACGTTTCGCATAGTTTTAAGGAAGAAAGGGGAGTGCGGCGCGCTGTTTTCCCACCTTGCGCGGCGGCGGCTCGCCGGCGCGGGTTATGGGTTGTGCGGGTGCAGAATGTTTTCGTAATAGTAGATGAAAGCTTCGTTGACGCGTTTGTTGCCGCCAGGGGTGGGGTAGTGGCCGGAGAAATACCAGTCGCCCGGCGTGTGCGGGCAGGCGCGGTGCAGCCCCTCAAGGCTCTGGAAGACGATGTGTATCTCGGTGTCCACGCCGTCGGGGCGCAGCATCTCCACCATCTTTTCGGAGATGTCGTCGGCGGTGAAAGGCTCGTACACCTCGCGTACATGGTTCTCCACCTGCTCTTTCGGAAGGTTTTCCTGCGCCTTGCAGCGGCGGTAGATGTCGTCCAGCCGGCTTTCCGTGCCGCGCTCCCTGTGCAGTGCTATCGCCGCGCGGAAAGCGATGAACTCGTCCATGTGCGCCATGTCGATGCCGTAGTAGTCGGGGTAGCGCACCTGCGGGGACGAGCTCACCACCACGATGCGGCGCGGGTGAAGGCGGTCCATTATGCGTATGATGCTTTCGCGCAGCGTGGTGCCGCGCACTATGCTGTCGTCTATCACGACGAGGTTGTCCTTGCCCGGGCGCAGCGAGTCGTATGTTATGTCGTAGACGTGCGCCGCGAGGTCGTTGCGCGAGTTGCCCTCGGCGATGAAGGTGCGCATCTTTATGTCCTTCCACGCCACTTTCTCGTAGCGTATGTGGCGGGAGAGGATGCGGTGCAGGTCGTCGTCGGTGGCTTTTCCGCCCAGACTCTTTATCTCCTCCGCTTTTGCGTGGTTGAGGTACTCGTCAAAGCCCTGCACCATGCCGTAGTACGCCGCCTCGGCCGTGTTGGGGATGTAGGAGAAAACCGTATTGTCCACCTCGCCGGCGATGGCTTTGAGTATGGGCTGCACAAGGCTGTGCCCCAGCTCCTTGCGCTCGCGGTAGATGTCGCGGTCCGAGCCTCGGCTGAAGTACACGCGCTCAAAGGAGCAGGCGGCGTATTTCTTCGGCGCGAGCACCTGCTCGGCTCGCAGTTCGCCCGCCTGGCTCACGAAAAGCCCCTGCCCCGGCAGCAGCTCGTGCACCTCGTCCGCCTCAAGCCCGAGGGAGGTCTGTATGACGGGGCGCTCCGAAGCCACCACCATCACCTCGTCGTCCATGTACCAGAAGGCGGGGCGTATGCCCCACGGGTCGCGCATGGCGAACATCTCGCCCGAGCCGGTCACGCCGCACAGCACGTAGCCGCCGTCCCAAACGGGCGCGGACTGCCGCAGCACGTTGCACAGGTCGATGTGCCGCTCGATGTAGCGCGTCACGTCAAGGTTTTTCAGCCCTTTCGCCAAGGCTTCGCCGAAGCAGCGCTCGCTCTCACGGTCGAGGCGGTGTCCCAGCTGCTCCAATAATATATATGTGTCCGACACCATGCGCGGGTGCTGCCCTTTGACGGCTATCTCGTCAAATATCTCGGGCACGTTGGTCATGTTGAAGTTGGCGCAGATGCAGAGGTTCTTCGCGCGCCAGTTGTTGCGGCGCAGGAAGGGGTGGACATACGAAAGGCCACTCTTGCCGGTGGTGGAGTACCGGAGGTGGCCCATGTAAATTTCGCCCGCAAAGGGGATGTGGCGCGCCGCGAAGCCGGCGTCGTGCAACTGCTCGCCGCTGTAGCCGGAAAGCCCTTTGTGCACGTTGCCGAAGATTTCCTGTATGGCGCCGCCGCCGAGACCGCGCTCGCGGAACATGAACTCCTCACCCGGGGCGGCCTGCATCTTGACGCAAGCAAGGCCTGCGCCCTCCTGTCCCCGGTTGTGCTGCTTCTCCATCATGAGGTAGAGCTTGTTGAGCCCGTACATCCATGTGCCGTATTTCTTCTCGTAGTGACTGAGGGGCTTGAGCAGCCGCACCATGGCGACGCCGCACTCGTGTTTAAGGGGTTCCATTATGCTGTGGTCTCGTCTGTGTTCCGGCGGGCTGCGGCTCACACCCCGCTCTGACGGGCAAAGATAGTGATTTCTGCCGGGCCGGCGGCCTGCGGCGCGGGGGATAAAGCGGAGCGTGCGGCGTATTTTTGCGCGGGACGCGCATTATATATAAGTATGTGTGCGCATAACAAAACGCGCCTTGCACTTTTCGCGGGGCGTGATGCGGTTTGCGCGCCTGGGCGGAATGCCCCGCGCACGGTGCGTGGCGTACCCCGTTCACGGTCCGCCACGGCTTCGCCCCGCGCCGTTCACTCCTCCTCGCCGATGAGGCGCAGAAACTCCGCCTCGTCCACCAGCTTCACGCCGAGTTTCCCCGCTTTCTCCAGTTTGCTCGGTCCCATGTTCTCCCCCGCGAGGATGAAGGAGGTCTTCTTTGAGATGGAGGAAACGTTGCGTCCGCCGTGCGCCTCAATCAGCGCCTTGTACTCGTCGCGCGAGTGCTTGGCAAACGTGCCGCTTATGACGATGGCCTGCCCCGCGAGCTTGTCCGAAGCAGCCTCTGCGCGTTCGGTCTCCATACGCAGACCCGCCGCCGCGAGCCGCTCCAGCAGCGCGGCGTTGCGGCTGTCGGCGAAATAGCTCTTCACGCTTTGCGCTATCACCGCTCCGATGCCCTCGGCTTCGAGCAGCTCGGCGACACTTGCAGCACGCAGGCGCCCGAGTGAGCCGAAGTGCCGTGCGAGCGTCTTTGCCGCCACCTTTCCCACGAAGCGTATGCCCAGGGCGTACAGCACGCGCTCGAAAGGCACGTTGCGGCTTTCGCCGATGCCGCGGATGATTTTCTCCGCCGAACGGCGGCGCGAACCGTCACTGCCGCAAAGGTCGGACACGCGCAGGGTGTAAAGGTCGGACGCGTCGTGTACCAGCCCTCGTTTGAAGTAGTCGTCCACTGTCTCCGGCCCGAGCGAGTCGATGTTCATCGCGTCGCGGCTGATGAAATGCTCGATGCGCCCTTTCAGCTGCGGCGGGCAGCCCGTTTCGTTGGGGCAGTAGTGCGCCGCCTCGCCCTCGTAGCGCACCAGCGGGGCGCCGCACACGGGGCAGGTTGTGATGAAGCGCACGGGCTCGCCCGCAGCGGCACCTTTTCCGCGCGCGTCGGTGTTGACCCCGACAATTTGTGGAATTATCTCGCCCGCCTTTTCCACATACACCTCGTCGCCAACGCGCAGGTCCAGCTGCCGTATGATGTCCTCGTTGTGCAGCGAGGCCCGCTTCACCACCGTGCCGGCCAGCAGCACGGGCTCCATGTTGGCTACGGGGGTCACCGCACCGGTGCGCCCCACCTGGAATGTCACGCCGAGAAGTTTCGTGCAAGCCCTTTCGGCTGCAAACTTGTAGGCGATGGCCCAGCGCGGCGTCTTCGCCGTGTAGCCGAGGCGTTGCTGCTGCGCCAGCGAGTTCACTTTCAGCACTATGCCGTCTGTGGCGACGGGCAGCTCGCGCCGGTGCTCGTCCCAGTAGTCTATGTAGGCGAATATCTCGTCCACCGAGTGTGCCAGGCGCATGTCTGCCGATACCTTGAAGCCCCATGCGGCGGCCTGCTGTATGCGGGCGTAGTGCGTGCCGGCGGTGAGTCCGTCGCCCAGGAGGTAGTACAGGTAAGCGTCAAGTCCGCGCCGCGCCACCACGGCGGAGGCCTTGCTTTTCAGCGTGCCCGAGGCGGCGTTGCGCGGATTGGCGAAGAGGGGTTCCTCGCGTGCCTCGCGCTCGCGGTTGAGCCGCTCAAACGACTTCCACGGCATCAGCACCTCGCCGCGTATTTCAAACTCCGGCGGGCAGTCCGTCCCCTCGGGCAGCGCGAGGGGTATGCTGCGTATGGTGCGCACGTTGGCCGTCACGTCGTCGCCTTTCTGTCCGTCGCCGCGTGTCACGGCACGCGCCAGCCTCCCGTCCTCGTAGATGAGCGAAATGCTCAGTCCGTCGTATTTCAGCTCGCAGCAAATCTCAAACGGCTCGCCGCCCAGCCCCTCGCTCACGCGGCGGTAGAAATCCTCCACGTCGGCGCGTGAGTAGGTGTTGCCAAGCGACAGCATCGGGCGGGCGTGCTCCACTTGCGCAAACTCGTGGTTTATGTCCGAGCCTACGCGCTGCGTGGGCGAGTTGGGGTCGTACATTTCGGGGTGTCGCGCCTCAAGCTCGGTGAGCGTGGCCATAAGCTCGTCAAACTCGCGGTCGCTGATGACGGGCGCGTTGTCCACATAATAGCGGCGGTTGTGCGTGTCGAGTTCTTTCCGCAGGGCAAGTATGCTTTCTTTCTCGTTTTCCATGGTGGTGGCGGTGTGGCCGGGAGGGGGCGTGAGGCCGTGTATCCCGGCGTACGTGGTATTTTCCATTACAAAGGTAAGCAAGCCGCGGCAAACGCGCGGCGGGCGAAGCCGCCAATCTTGTGGCGTGGCAACAGGTGACGTGCCCAGTGCAAAGCGTTTCCTGAGGTCATTCGCCCTGGGGGGGCGGGAATGATGGCATGGGACGGCAGCCCCCGCGCCGCCGACGGAAAACCCACTTGTCACTTTTAAAGGCAAAAAACGAGCAAAATGACAAAATGAGGGTCGGGGCGGATTTAACATTCCGGCACCCCGCCGGAGGCGGAAACGGGCTTCGTCGCGACACGCCGCCGACCTGTAGCGCCGATGCCGTGGCACCTTGAAGGCCAA
>CAVGTC010000015.1:0-26814 GCA_963632255.1 Lachnospiraceae bacterium
ATAATATATACGGAAAGGGCGGCCGGACTGTATGTCCCCGCCGCCCTTTCCGTTTTTTAGGGTGACAATGGCGCGTGAGCGGCATCACCCGCCGCCCTGCGCCGTCGTAGCTGCTCACTTCGTCTTTTTCCTCGGCGGGCGGGTCTTACGCACAGGGGCATCTTCCTGCGCCTTGATGATGGCATGGCACTCCTCAAGGGTGAGACCGGCGGCCTCGGCGGCACGGTTTTTGGGTATCTTGTAGTTATTGCCCTTGTAGGTGATGTACGGACCCCAGCGCCCGGCACGCACCTCCAGTTCCGGCTCCTCGGCAAACTGCTTGAGGTGGCTCTTGCGCTCGGCCTCGCGCTTGTCGAGTATCAGCTCCGTGGCACGTTCAAGGGTCACCCCCATGGGGTCCTCGCCCTTGGGGATAGAGACGTACTTCTTGTCGTGCTGCACGTAGGGACCGAAACGTCCCGCGTTGACCACCACCGGACTGCCCTCAAAGTCGCCCAGCGTGCGGGGCAGGCGGAAAAGCTCAAGTGCCTCCTCCAGCGTGATGGTTTCTATGCTCTGCCCCTTGGCAAGGTTGGCGAAGCGCGGCTTCTCACCGTCGGACGGGGTGCCTATCTGCGCCACCGGACCGTAGCGGCCTATCTTCACGCTGACGGGCTTGCCGCTCGCGGGGTCGGTGCCCAGCTCGCGCTCGCCGGCACGCCGCTCGCTGCGGTCGTTGAGCGTGCGCTCCACCTGCGGCTCAAACTTGGCGTAAAAGTCGCGTATGAGGCGCGTCCAGTCCTCCTTTCCCTCCGCCACGGCATCAAACTGCTTCTCCACGCTGGCCGTGAAGTTGTAGTCCATAATCTCGGGGAAGTATTTGAGGAGGAAATCATTCACCACCACGCCGGTGTCGGTGGGCACGAGCTTGCCCTTGTCCGAGCCGTAAGTCTCGGTGAGCGTGCGGGCGGAAAGCGTGTCGCCGCAGAGTACCAGCTCGTCAAAGCTGCGCTCCCTGCCAGCGTTGTCTCCCTTCACCACATACTCGCGCTGTTGTATGGTGGAGATGGTGGTGGCGTAGGTAGAGGGGCGGCCGATGCCCAGCTTCTCCATCTTGTCGACAAGCGAGCGCTCGGTGTAGCGGACGGGCTGTCGGGTAAAACGCTGCTGAGCCACCACGTCGCCACGCCGCAGCGACTCGCCCTCGGCGAGCGGGGGGAGAATGCGCTCCTCGCTTTCGACAGTGTCGTCATCGCCGCGGCTCTCGCAGTAGACGCGCCGGAAACCGTCAAACTTCACCACTTCGCCGGCGGTGGCGAAGCATTCCTCGCGCCCGGAGACGGAGATGCTTACGGTGGTGCGCTCCATCTTCGCGTCGGCCATCTGGCAGGCTATGGTGCGCTTCCATATCAGGTCGTAAAGGCGTTTCTCCTGCGACGTGCCGCTGACGGTGCGACGTTCCATATCGGCGGGGCGTATGGCCTCGTGCGCCTCCTGCGCCCCCTTTGCGTGGGTGTGGTAGACGCGCCGTTTGTGGTACTCCGCGCCCATCTGCGCCGTCACCACGCGGGCACAGCTGTCAAGGCAGAGGGTGGAGAGGTTCATCGAGTCGGTACGCATGTAGGTGATGAAACCCGACTCGTAGAGCGACTGCGCCACACGCATCGTCACCGCCACAGGGTAGCCCAGGTTGCGGGCCGCCTCCTGCAGGAGGGTTGAGGTGGTGAAAGGCGGCGCGGGACTGCGCTTCGTGGGCTCCGTGGCTACGCTTTCCACACAGAAAGAGGCTGTGCGGCACGCTTCAAGGAAAGCCTGCGCAGCCTCTTTCGTTTCGAAACGCTTGTTGAGTTCGGCTTTGACGGGCACGCCTCCCTCCTCTCCCGCCGGGGTGAAAAGGGCGGTGACACGGTAGGAGCTTTCCGCCTCAAACTTCTGTATCTCGCGCTCGCGCTCGATGATGAGACGCACCGCCACGCTCTGCACGCGTCCGGCGGAGAGACTGGGCCGCACCTTGCGCCATAACACGGGGGAGAGCTTGAAGCCCACAAGGCGGTCAAGCACGCGGCGTGCCTGCTGTGCGTCGACAAGGTTGAGGTCGATGTGGCGCGGATGTTCGATGGCCGCCTGTATGGCGGGCTTGGTTATCTCATGAAAGACGATGCGCCGTGTCTCCTTGGGGTCGAGCCCCAGCACCTCGGCAAGGTGCCAGGAGATGGCCTCCCCCTCGCGGTCCTCATCAGACGCGAGCCAAACCGTCTCCGCTTTCTTCGCCTGCGCCCGCAGTTCGTTCACCACATGGCGCTTGTCGGCGGGTATCTCATATTGCGGGGCGAAAGTGTCAAGGTCTATGCCGAAGTTTTTCTTTTTCAGGTCGCGTATGTGCCCGTAGCTGGACATCACCTTGTAGCCGCCGCCCAAAAATTTTTCTATCGTTTTGGCCTTCGTCGGAGACTCTACAATTATGAGGTTGTTCTGCATTATAAGATGCCTGGAAAATTCTGCGTGCAAAAGTAGGAAAAATATTTCTTGCGCCACGCCCCTTTCCCTTTGCGTGTGACGGTGGGCGGAAAAGCGTTGCCGGGTGCGGGGGCGGAAACAGCACGCCAGTGCAGCACGGAGACGGCGCACGGACTCGCTGCGCCGGGATGCCGCCGATGCCGTCAAATTAACTTAAAGTTTTGCGGATTTCTCACGACTCGCGTTTTGACACATAGCTTGCCTTTCGGCGGAAAATGTGACAATGCAGGAAAACACCGTGGCGGCGGTCCTGCCCGGGATGCGCCCACTTCCGTGTGTTGCCCGTCTGCAGCGTGAATGGGACAGTTTCCGTGCGTTGCTGCTTTTTTGTTGCGCGGATTGTCCTATTTCGTCGCACGTGTATCGGCGTTTCGCGGGAAAAGCGTAACTTTGCTGCGGGTGAGTTCGCCCGCTTTGCGGCGGGCGAGCCGAAAAGACAGACGTGCTAACCAGGAAATAAGGTGCGTATGAAAGTAAAGGATGTCGCCGAGGCCCTTGAAAAGTTCGCGCCCCTGTCCCTGCAAGAGAGCTATGACAACGCCGGCTTGCAGATAGGATTAACGGGGGACGAAGAAGTTTCAGGGGTCTTGTTGTGTCTTGACGTGACCGAGGCCGTGATAGACGAGGCGGCCGAGCTGGGCTGCAACATGGTGGTGGCGCACCACCCGCTGCTGTTCCACCCACTGCGCCGCGTGGCACTGGACACGCCCGAAGGGCGCTGTGCCGTGGCCGCCGTGCGCAACGGCGTGACGGTGTACGCCGCGCACACCAACCTTGACAACACCCCCGACGGGGTGAACTTCTGGATAGCCGAGAAAATTGGCCTACAGGACGTGGGCTTTCTGCTGCCTTTCACCGACGGGCGCGAGGGGGGCAGCGGCGCGATAGGGTCACTGCCCGAGCCGCTGCCCGAGGACGAGGCACTGCGGCTGCTCGCCACCTCGCTCAGCGCGCCGAGGCTGCGTTACGCGCCAGGTCCCGGCGGTCTGGTGGAGCGCGTGGCACTGTGCGGCGGCGCGGGTGACTTCCTCATCGGCGAGGCCGTGCGCCAAGGGGCGCAGCTCTTCTTCACGGGCGAGGTGGGCTACCACCGCTTCTTTGGCCACGCGGACGAGCTTTGTGTGGCGGCGTTGGGGCACTACGAGACCGAACACTGCGTCACCGGACTGCTGGAGAGGGTGCTTTCAGACGCGTTCCCCGCCCTGCGCGTGCTGATTTCGGAAACGGAGAATCCTACGCCCGTGCTGCTTTGACTTGCGGCACGGGGAGCGGTCGTCCGTGACAGGGCGCAAACAACGGAACTCAAACAAAACGATTCATACAGACAAATGACGACGAAGAAAGAAAACGCCGAGCTCACCGTGGAGCAGCGGCTCAAAAACCTCTACCAGCTGCAGACGATGCTCTCGGAGATTGACCGCATCAAGATTTTGCGCGGCGAGCTCCCCCTTGAGGTGCAGGACCTTGAGGACGAGATAGAGGGACTCACCCACCGCATCGGCAAGTACAACGAGGAGCAGGAGGAAATGCAGTCCGCCATCGCCGCCCGCCAGGCCAAGATAAATGAGGCGCAGAGTGCCATCGACCGCTACAAAGCGCAGCTCAACGATGTGAAGAACAACCGCGAGTATGACATGCTGTCGAAGGAGATTGAGTTCCAGTCGCTGGAAATCGAGCTTCAGAACAAGAAGATTGGCGAGGCGCAGCACGCCCTTGAGACCAAGCGCGAGGAGACCGATGCCGCACGCAACCAGCTTGACGAACGCCGCGCGGATCTTGACATGAAGAAGTCGGAGCTTGACGAGATTGTCACCGAGACCAAGGCTGAGGAGGAAAAACTGCGCGAAAAGGCGAAGGATCTCGAGCTGCGCATCGAGCCGCGCCTGCTTTCCGCCTTCAAGCGTATTCGCAAAAACTCCCACAATGGCCTGGGCATCGTCTATGTGCAGCGCGACGCCTGCGGCGGTTGCTTCAACAAAATTCCGCCCCAGCGCCAGCTCGATATCCGCATGCGCAAGAAAATCATCGTGTGCGAGTACTGCGGCCGCATCATGATTGACCCCGAGCTCGCCGGTGTGAAGATTGAGAAACCCACCGCAGAGGAGAAGCCGAAACGTCGTCGCACAACGACAAAGACTGCCGCGAAATAACAAGGACGGGGCGGTGGAGCGCGTGATATCCACACGCGGCTTGTACTGCGTTATCCGCGTCTCCGATAACAAATACGATGCAAAAGCCAGGACAGGAAAACCCTGTCCTGGCTTTTTTTTGCGTTTCTCTGCCGGGGCAAAACGCAAGCCTTACTTTGCCCCTTTCCCCTCCGGTATGACGGTAACGTTCTGTATCCTCCAAGCCACAGCGAGACACACGGGCACGTAACCCTGTGAGGTGACTTGTCAGGAAATTTCTATCGCGGACGGGAGCGAACTTGGAGCGAGTTGGGGCATTTTGTTTGCTGGCTAAGTCCCCTTATAGAAGCAAAGATGCGGGGCGGGGTGTCCCCCCGTCCCGCATCTTTGTGCTTTTATAATGTCCGCCTGCATGGATGCCGGCGGCGGTATGTCTGGTCGTGGTATGTCAGAACTCGTATCGGTGGTCCTTCATTCCGGACTTGTGCGCCATCAGGTACTCAAACACCGACTGGTACGAACGCTGGCCGATGGTCTGTGCAAGCTGCGACATAGTCTGCTGCTTGTCAAACTTGTCTGCGGTCTTCGTGACCTCGCTAACCTTTGCGATATACAGCGCGCCCGCCCCCTCAACCAAAGCGGTCGTCTGTCCCTTAGCAGTCTTTGCGAGGGCACCGGCGAGCTTGGGCTCGGGCACACCCACGCCGCCCACCTGCGGGTAGCCAGCGAATGTCTGCGCCGTGAGCGTTGCGGTGACAGCGCCTTTCACGCGCTGCAAGTCGGCCACGCTCTTGGCGTTCTTGGCGAGGAGCTTGGCTTTCTCAGCTTTCTTCTGCTGCTTCACCGCAGTGGTGAGGAAGTCCTTCACCTGCGCATTGTCCCACGGAAGGTAGCCCTTCTTGTTGGTTGCGGTGACGAAGACCACGAGGAGGTGGTCGTTGTCGCGGCCGCACTCATAGAGCTTAGACACCTCGCCGGCTTTCGCCTCGTCAAATATCCAGCGGGCACAGTCCTTTGCCTGGCTGCCACCAATGCGCTCGGGGATGATGTTCTGCAGCGGAGTGTAGCCCGGCAGGTCGGTTACCATGTACCCGGCTTTCGCGGCGTTCTTTTCAATGGAGGACGCGTCCTTGTTCTGCGCGAGGAAGCGGTTGAACTTGCCCAGCTCGTCGTTGTATGTCTTCTGTGAGAATTCAAGCGGCAGCTTCACTATGGCCACGTTGTACTTCGTCTCCATCTTGCGGCGGTCGAGCACCTGCACCACTACCGCGCCCTGGTCGTTGGAGATGACCTGCGACTGCCCCTTGCCTACTGCGGTGAGGTTGCGCACAAACATCGCGTTCTCCTCAGAGAGTCCGAATGTCTCGTACTGCCGTGAGGTGAGCCATACGGAGTCCGAGCGCTGACCGTATTTCTTCGCAAGCTCGGCGAAGGACGCGCCGCCGTTAAGGGCGTTGAGGATGGAGTCAGCCTGCGCCTTGCGTGCCTCTGGTGTGGCGGCGGTGGCCGCAAGCTGGCGGTAAAGAATGGAGTCGGGAGCCTCGGTCTTGCCGATAAGCTTCACCGTGTTGATGGAATTGTCGGCTGCAGAGTAGTAGGCAGGCTTCACGCTGCCCACTGCCATGCTGTCAAGCGCGGTGTATACGTCGCGCACACGGCTGAAAGCCTGCTTGCTCATGGCTATGTCGGAGTAGAGCACCGAGGAGTTGCTGGTGCGCACCACGTCGGCGGCGGGCGTGCCGTTCTCAAGCTGCTGCTGGAAGCCCTTTACCTTTGCCATAAGGTCGGCGCGATCCTTTGCGCTTGCCGTCACGTTGACGTCAATCAGCTTGATGTCACGGGTTGCGACGGGGGTGTAGAATTGCTCCTTGTAGGTTTCGTAAGCTTTTTTCAGGTCGTCGTCGGTGACGGGCACGTCCTTGTCGCTGATGGCGGAGTAAGGGAGGGCAGCCACCTCGGCGTTTTTCTGCACGGAACCCTCGTCAAAGCTCATCTTTGCGGAAACGGGATTGGAGATGAAGCCCTGCGCAAAGAGCATGTTGTACTTGTTGCTTAGCAACTCGTCGCGCAGCTGCTTCTCGCTGTAGTCCCAAAGGCGTTTGATCATCTGTATCTGCTCCACGGCCTCGGGGTTGGATTTCTGCGCCTGTGCCACGGTCTTGCTGTAGTCTTTGAGGAACGACTGCAGCTGGGCAAGGTCAAATCGCCCGGTCTGCTGGTTGGCGAAGATGCCGGCCATCATCTGCAGACTTTGCGCTGTGCCCTGGCGGAGCGCTTCCTGCACTTCGCCATCGGTCACATAGAGTCCCAGCTTGCCACACTCGTGCTCGATGAGTGCTTTCTGCACAAACTGCTGCCACACCTGCTGGCGTATCTGTTCGGTCTGGTAGTCACTGAGGTTGGCATCCTGTCCCTGCATGGTCATCTGCAACTTCACCATCTCGCTCTGCTCGTCAACCATGTCCTGGAAGTCCTGTATGGAGAGTTTCTCTCCGTACACTTCCCCCACCTGGTTGCGGTCGATGGCTGAGGTGGTTTCCAGCGAGCGGAAGAACTCCTCGGCGATGAAGGCGAAGAGCGCCAGGCCAAGAACGCCTACGAGCAGCGCGCCCTTGCTTCTGATTTTCTGTAATGCTGCCATTTAAAGAGTTGTGTTGTTTTATATTTTTGTTTGTTGTTTCGTCCGGCTGGCTTTGACGCGCAAAGATAACTGAAACCTTGCGCAAAAGGAAACTTTGGCGCAAGTTTTTGCCCGTCCGTGGCGCGGTACGCAACGAGAAAGGGCGGCCGCTGTGCAAGCTGCCGCCCTTTGCTGCAAAAATTTTTCTCTTAGTGGTTGTCGCGTAGCGACGCGGCGGAAACTCCGCCCCAATGTGCCGCGTGCCACAAAGCACCGCGTGTGCGCGTGCCTTACTTTCAGGCCTCGGCCTGCGGAAGCACGGACACGGTGCTGCGCATACGGCTTCCGCCGCGGTGGAAGGTCACCACGCCGTCGGCGAGAGCGAAGAGCGTGTGGTCCTTGCCCATGCCCACGTTCTTGCCGGGGTAGTGCACGGTGCCGCGCTGACGCACGATGATGTTGCCGGCGGTGCAAACCTGACCGCCCCAAATTTTCACGCCTAATCTCTGCGAAGCCGACTCACGGCCGTTCTTAGAACTACCTACACCTTTCTTGTGTGCCATTTTCTTCTAATTTTACTGGATTAAGCGATTACTTGTTTTACAGTCACCTCCGTGTACTGGTGGCGGTAGCCGTTCAGCTTGCGGTAGCCCTTGCGGCGCTTCTTGTGGAAGACGAGCACCTTGTCGCCCTTGACGAGCGGGGAAAGCACCTCGCACACCACTTTCGCGCCCTCCACGGTGGGGAGGCCTACCTTCACTTCGCCGCCGTTGTCCACGAGCAGGACGCTGTCAAACTCAACAGTCTGGCCGGCTTCGGCGCCGTCCATGTGGTTTACGAAGAGCTTCTTGCCCTCTTCCACCTTGAACTGCTGACCGTTAATCACTACGATTGCGTACATTGATTGTTGTATTAAAACGGATTTCTCCGGGAGGCGCAGTGCCGAAGCCCTGTCTTTTACTGCCCCGTCGGACTCTAAACGGGCGCAAAGTTATCAATTTCTTGCCAACAATCTGTCTTCGTCACTTTTTTCTTTGCACAGTCCCACCGTTTTCACCCGGATGACTGGGCGTGACTTTGCCAAGCGGAGGTTTTCGGGCGGTCAAAGAATTGTTCTTCCGTACGCAGGTTGGCACGTCGGGAAAGCAAAACACACTCGGTTGTTGCCCCTTTCCGTGTTTTCGCCTACTTTTGCAAATGGTATAGCCCCCGCACGCGGGCGGCGCTTGCTTCCACACGCATTATTATATATAGGGATACGGGAAGCTGTTCACCTTGCTTTTTATGAAAAACAACACTGCACAAAAGAAAACAGCCGCGAGACGCGCCGTCGCGCCGCCCCCGGCGGGGAAACCAGCAACCGCACGGCGCAGATTTACGATAAACGCGCGGACAGCGGACGTGGCGGCGTATGCCGTAGGCTTTGCGCTACTTTACCTCCTTACGGGCTGGATATACGGCGATGTGCTGGTTTGCACCGAGCAATACAGCTATGTCTCCACCGATGCCGCCACTATGCAGTATGTGGCGACGCAGCCGTTCGGGTGGCTTTGGTGGACGGGACGATGGGCGCTGCTTTGCTGCCGCTGGGCGGTGTTGGGCGGAGCCGTGCTTGCCGCCGTGTTCACGCTCACGGCGTGGCTGGCCGACCGCGCCCTCGGACTGCGCGGACGCTGGGCGGGCACCGGCTTCATAGTCCCGTTGCTTGTCTTCGGGTGGATTGCCTTTCGCGGTGTGAACATCTTTTACCGCAACGAGCCGTCCCTGCTGATGGTTGTGCCGTTCGGCGTGCTGGTGACCGCCGCGCTGCTTTACACAGTTTCCCGCTTTGCAAGGCGTAAAAACAAAAAGGAGACGGACAGTGCCACCCATGTGCGCCCCTACGGACTGCTGCTGGCAGTTGTGCTTGGGACGGGAGCTTGCGCGGTCACGCGGATGCTCAATGAGAACACCATCCTCACCGCCCGCTTCAAAAACCTTGCAGAGCGCCAGGAGTGGGAAACCATCATTGACGACACCCGCGCCGCACGCCGCCCCTCGCGTGCTGTGGCGGCCTACTACGCCGTGGCTCTCGAACAGACCGGACAGCTGCTAAGCGGACTCTATGACATACCCCTTGATTTCCCCAAACTGCGCCTTGACAAGCGGTGGGGCAGCGAGGAGTACGGGATATTCACTGCGGACTGCAACTACTACGCGGGACTCACCAACGGCGGCTACCGCTGCGCCATGGACAACCTCGTGATGGGCGGACCCGCGCTCTGCCACTTCAAGCGGCTCGCCGCCTGCGCCCTTGCAGGGGGTGAGGCGCAGCTGTGCCGCAAATACCTTGACATCATCGCGCAGAACCCCTTTGAGGGCGCGTTTGTGCGTCGTTACGAGGCGTTGCTCGCCGCGCCGAAGAAACTGGGAGAGGACGCGGAGTTTTCCCATGTGCTCGCCCTCCAGCCGAAGGACTCGCTCTTTGAGCAGAACTACCAGCAGCCGCTCTTCCTCGGCTACAACGTGGGTTTGCGCTCGGGCACGGACGCCTCGCTCGCCACGGCGGCGGCGGCGTGCCTCTACTCGAAGGATCTGCAGCGTTTTGCCATGCTGGCTAGCATAATGCAAAGCAAGGGCATGCCCATCACCACACACATGCAGCAGGCCATCGCCATACTCGCCCTCTCGGAACCCGAAGCACTGAAAGCATTCCCCTCCGTGGGGCGTTTCGTGCCGGACGAAGTGCGGGCGTTCCTCATTGACGCGAAGCCTTACGTGGGCGAGGCGAAACGTCTTGAGCTGCGTGCCAAGACAAAGAAGCAGTGGCTGGGGACGTACATGTACTATTATTACACGGAAAACAACGACCCCGACCGCGTCATCAAGCGCGACGACGAGGGCGGCCACTCCAGCGCCGGCGTCAACTGACGCGCACACAGTCCGGAGCCGGAGCACCTCACGGCAACAAGTGCATAGCCGCCTCGCGCGGATGGTACGCGCGATTGCGGCGGCATCCTCACCACTAACCACCAGACACAGAAAAGAAGCACACGTATGCGCCATTACACACATTATATATATATAGCGTTGCTCGCGGCGGTTCTCGCCCTTGCCGTCTCCTGCGGCAAGAAGCAGGCCGCCCTGCCCTCAGAAAGCACCCCCGTGGCCGAGCAGGCAGACATCTACCCCGACTACCGCGACATTGTCGTGCCGCCCAACATCGCCCCACTCAACTTTCAGGTGAAATCGGCCGGCGAGGAATACGCCGCCAGCTTCACGGGCGGCGGACGACAGCTTGTAGCGGCGGCGGGCAAAGACGGCAAGCTCGACCTCGACTCCGCCGCATGGTGCGGCCTGCTCTCCGCGAGCCGCGGCAAGGACGTGGAGGTGACGCTCTACGCACGCCGTGCGGGCGGCTGGGTGAAATTCCCCTCTTACCGCATCACCGTGGCCGCCGAGCCTATTGACCGCTATCTCTCCTACCGCCTCATCGAGCCGTCCTACGAACTCTACCGCCAGCTAGGGCTTTACCAACGCGACCTGCAGGGGTTCGGCGTGCGCACCATTTACGAGAACAACCGCAACTTTGACGAGGAAAAGAACCACTGCGTCAACTGCCACAACTACCAAAACAACAGCACACGGCGCATGCTGTTCCATGTGCGCGCCAAGCACGGCGGCACAGTCTTTGTGGAGGACGGAAAGGCGGAGAAGGTGAACATGGCGTGCGACTCCATACTGGCGGGGTGCACCTACCCTGCGTGGCACCCCACACGCAACTGGGTGGTATTCTCCTCCAACAAGACCGGGCAGGCGTTCCACATCATAGACAAGCAGAAGGTTGAGGTGGTGGACTACGGTTCGGATCTCGTGCTATACGATGCCGACAACCACACACTCACCAACATTTGCAAGACCGAGGCCGACCTTGAGACTTTCCCCTGCTGGTCGCCCGACGGCACGCGCCTCTACTACACCTCGGCTCACGTCCCCGAGTTTGCCAACACCACCGACGAGCAGAAGCAGATGGCTGTCAAGGACCGCTTTGAGAACATACGCTACGACGTGATGAGCCTCAGTTTCGACCCCGCCACGCGACGCTTCTCGCAGCCTGTCACCGAGGTGTCCTGTGCCGCGCAGGGCAAGAGCGCGGCCGTGGCTCGCGTCAGCCCCGACGGGCGCTACCTGCTTTTCACGCTGGCGGACTACGGCCAGTTCCACATTTGGCACAACGCGGCCGACCTTTATGTGAAGGATCTCCGCACCGGGGAGACACGCCCCCTTTCCGAGGCCAACTCGCCTGGGTCGGACAGCTACCACAGCTGGAGCAGCAACAGCCGCTGGATAGTCTTCACCTCGCGCCGTGACGACGGTGCCTACTCACGTCCGTACATCGCCTATTTCGACCGTAACGGCCGCGCCCACAAGGCGTTTATCGTACCGCAGCGCGACCCGGAGCAGAACCTCCTTTTGCCGAAAAGCTACAATGTGCCCGAACTGACGCGTGACGCTGTGCGCATATCCGAGGCCGAGCTGACGAAATGCGTACACAACGACGCCAACGTGAGGAAGGTGACATACCGCAGATAACCTTCAGTGTCCACGAAAAACTGAAAAGATTGCCGCAAGACGGAGCGGTTGCGCGTGAAAGCGGCTTCTGCGAAGTTGTATTCATCCCCAAGTCGTTCCCAAGCCGTTTCCCCTTGGATTCCACGCCGTGCGGAAGCCTTGAAACGCTCAGCGGAAACGCGGCGGAAAGGTGTGCCAGAATGCGTGACGGTTAACAAAAATCAGTTTTGACGTTTTGGGCGAAGTTGCAAAACGCCCGAATATGCATTATCTTTGTACTACAAGAAGGGACACGCCTTGCGGTGTGTCCCTTCTTCTCTGCACAAAGTTACGCATTTTTTTCGGCGGATTGCAAATGCGCAAAACATGAAACTGAAAATCAGAATGTAAGTTTTGCGTGCAGCTTTCTGGCATTTTGATTTTGCGACGTCATAGGTATTCACGCAAAAATCATACGAGCGCCCACTCCGCAACCCGCCCTGCACCAAGGGCGACCCCCAAAACGGATTTGCGCCCAGCGGCGGCGTACCGGATACGCTGGCAGAAAAAGGGTTTATCAGTCCAATCCATCTTCCCGACACGCGCCGCACCGGCAAGGTAATGGGCTATATGCACGGCGCACCGGCAAAGCCACGCCGCCCGCCCCGGCGCGGTTGGCGACGGGACGGGCGGCGACCATAAAGCCCGCGCCCGCCACTCGGGGCGGGCGCGGGGAAAGGGATGTATACTTAGTTGGACGACTGCGCGTTGGCAGCGTTTATCATCTCCGTGCTGGGGAGAATGTACACCTCCACGCGGCGGTTCTGCTCCTTACCCGCTGCCGTGGAGTTGTCCGCCACGGGATTCTCCTCACCGTATCCCTTCACGCTCACAAGGCGCGTGGCAGGGTATCCCGCGTTGACAATCTGGTTCTGCACGGCGTTGGCGCGGTTCTGCGACAGGTCGATGTTCTTCTGCTTGCTCTGCTCGGTGGTGCAGTTCTTCCAGCCGGCATTGTCGGTGAAGCCGCACACGGCGAGATTGTAGGTGTTGTCCTCGGCCACGAGGTTGGTGATGAACTTCTGGATGGAAGCCTGTGCCGTAGCGTTCAGCGTCGAAGAGCCAGTGGCAAAGAGCAGACCGCTGTCAAAGGTTGCCTTCACGTACTGCGTGCCGTCGTCCTGGGTTATCACCTCTGCCTTGGCGTTGGCAAGTTCGGCGGCCTTCTTTGCCTTGTCCATCTTGTTGCCTATAAGCACGCCGGCACCGGCACCCACGGCCGTGCCAACTGCGGCGCCGATGGCGGCTCCCTTGCCCTTGCCGATCAGTTGCCCCACCAGCGCACCCAGTGCGCCTGCGCTTGCGCCGCCGATGAGGCCACCCTTGGCCGTGTTGGACAGACCGCCGCAGCTGCTCAGCAGCATGGCGAGACTAAGCGCGCATACAGATAATTTCATCTTCTTCATTGTGCTATGTATGTTTGGTTTGTGTATCGTGCGTTTACCCACGCGCCCCGCCCGGCGGGCGGCACGCTTTCGTGGCAAAGGTACAAAAAGGCGGCGCACAGACACGGGTTTCGCCCGTTTATCGTACTTTTGCGCAAGAATACGGGCGTACACGTGGCATATTGACACACAAAGCGGGACACACGCGTGCAAAGCGCGTGCCGACGCACCGCAGGAAAAAAGGGAAAAGGGAGAAACGACACTCCTATATATAATTATGGCAAAAGAACTGAAAGACCTCACCAAGCGCGCCGACGACTACTCACGCTGGTACAACGAGCTGGTGGTAAAGGCCGACCTGGCCGAGCAGAGTGACGTGCGCGGCTGCATGGTGATAAAGCCCTACGGCTACGCCATCTGGGAAAAGATACAGCAGACGCTTGACGAGCGTTTCAAGGAAACGGGCGTGCAGAACGTGTACTTCCCCATGCTCATCCCGAAGAGTTTCCTCTCGCGCGAGGCCGAGCACGTGGAGGGCTTCGCCAAGGAGTGCGCCGTGGTGACGCACTACCGCCTCAAGGCAAACCCCGACGGCGACGGCGTGGTGGTGGACCCTGCGGCGAAGCTGGAGGAGGAACTCATCATCCGCCCCACCTCGGAGACCACGATATGGAACACCTACCGCAAATGGATACACTCCTGGCGCGACCTGCCCCTTTGCTGCAACCAGTGGTGCAATGTGATGCGCTGGGAGATGCGCACGCGCCTCTTCCTCCGCACGTCGGAGTTTCTCTGGCAGGAGGGTCACACGGCGCACGCCACACGCGAGGAGGCCGAGGCAAGGGCGCGGCAGATGCTGCACGTCTACGCCGACTTCGCAGAGGAGGTGATGGCCGTGCCTGTGGTGCGCGGCGTGAAAAGCGCCACCGAGCGCTTCGCCGGCGCGCTTGACACGTACACCATCGAGGCGATGATGCAGGACGGCAAGGCACTGCAAAGCGGCACAAGCCACTTCCTCGGGCAGAACTTCGGCAAGGCCTTCAACGTGCAGTTCATCGACAAGGACAACAAGACGCAGTACCCCTGGGCCACTTCTTTCGGCGTGAGCACGCGCCTTATGGGGGCGCTCATCATGACCCACTCCGACGACAACGGACTCGTGCTGCCGCCGCGCCTCGCGCCCATACAGGTGGTGATAGTGCCCATATACAAGGGCGACAGCGAGCTGGACAAGCTGGACGAGACGCTCGGCACGCTTGCCAAGACGCTGCGTGCGAAGGGCATACGCGTGAAGTACGACAACGCCGACAACAAGCGCCCGGGCTTCAAGTTTGCCGACTACGAGCTCAAGGGCGTGCCCGTGCGCCTCGTGATGGGCACGCGCGACCTTGCCGACGGCACCATCGAGGTGATGCGCCGCGACACGCTGGAAAAGGAGACACTGCCTTTCGACGGCATTGCCGACCGCATTCCCGCCCTGCTTGACGAGATACAGCAAAACATTTTCGAAAAGGCGAAGAAGCGACTTGACGACAACACCTTCCCCTGCGACGACTATGAGGAGTTCAAAGAGCGCGTGAAGGACGGCGGCTTCTACCTCTGTCCGTGGGACGGCACGCCCGAGACCGAGGCTCGCATCAAGGCGGAGACGCAGGCCACCATACGCTGCGTGCCGCTCGGCCTTGACCAAAGCAACCCGGGCGTGGACATGGTGAGCGGAAAGCCCGCCACCTGCAAGGTTATCATCGCGAGAAGCTACTAAGGGGACAGATTGGCACGGAGTGCCCTCCGCAAGCGTGCGACCGCGGCGACAACGCCGCGCCCCGCAGCGGAGGTACGCACCCTCCGGCGCAAAGAGGAAAAGGGACGGCATCTTGCGGCAGGTCAGCACGCCTGCGGCAGGATGCCTTTTCCGTAACGCAGCGGCGGCAAAGGAAAGACAGCATGATTTCGGTAGAAAACCTTTCGGTGGAATTCGGCGCACGCCCGCTCTTCACTGGCGTGTCGTTTGTGATAAACAAGAAAGACCGCATAGCCCTTGTGGGCAAAAACGGGGCAGGGAAATCCACCCTTCTCAAGATACTCTCCGGCCACCAGCGCCCTACGGGCGGCACCGTAGCCGTGCAAAACGGTGTCACCATCGGCTACCTGCCGCAGGTGATGGTGCTGAGCGACGGGCGCACCGTGCTGGAGGAGGCCGCCGAGGCATTCAGCGACATAAGCGCCATGCGCGACGAGATAGCACGAATGGAGGCGCAGCTGGCCGAGCGCGACGACTACGAGAGCGCGGAGTACATGGAGCTTGTCGAGCGCTACACGCACGAGAGCGAGCGCTTCCGCATGACGGGCGGCGACAACTGCCGCGCCGCGCTTGAGCGCACGCTACAGGGACTGGGCTTCGCCCCGGCGGACTTCGCCCGCCCAACGCGCGAGTTTTCGGGCGGATGGCGCATGCGCATAGAGCTGGCGAAGCTGCTGCTGCGCAGCCCGGACGTACTGCTGCTTGACGAACCCACCAACCATCTTGACATAGAGAGCATACGCTGGCTCGAGCAGTTTCTCAGCCGCTCGCCCGGCGCCGTGGTGCTGGTGAGCCACGACCGTGCATTCATCAACAACGTCACCAACCGCACACTGGAGATTTCCTGCGGACGCATCACCGACTACAAGGTGGCCTACGACGACTTCGTGCGCCTGCGTGCCGAGCGGCGCGAGCAGCAGCTGCGGGCATACGAAAACCAGCAGAAGGAGATTGCCGACATAAAGGACTTCATCGAGCGCTTCCGCTACAAGCCCACCAAGGCGGTGCAGGTACAGAGCCGCATAAAGCAGCTGGAGAAGATTGTGCCCATCGAGGTGGACGAGGTCGACAACGCCTCGCTGCACCTCAAGTTTCCGCCCTGTTCGCGCTCGGGCGACTACCCTCTCATCTGCGACGGGCTGCGCAAGGACTACGGCGACCACTGCGTCTTCCGCGACGTAACGCTCACCATCAAGCGCGGCGAGAAAGTGGCCTTCGTGGGAAAAAATGGCGAGGGCAAGTCCACGCTCGTCAAGTGTGTCATGGGCGAGACACCATACACCGGCACGCTCAAGGTTGGGCACAACGTGGAGATAGGCTACTACGCGCAAAACCAGGCGCAGCTGCTTGACGGCGAGCTGACGGTGTTTGACACCATCGACCGCGTGGCTCGCGGGGACGTGCGCCTCCGCATACGCGACATATTGGGCGCTTTCATGTTTGGCGGCGAAGCCTCGGACAAGAAAGTGAAGGTGCTGTCGGGCGGAGAGCGCTCGCGTCTGGCGATGATAAAACTGCTACTCGAGCCGGTAAACTTCCTTATACTTGACGAGCCAACCAACCACCTTGACATGCGCACGAAAGACGTGCTGAAAGAGGCGATAGCGTCCTTTGACGGCACGGTGGTGGTGGTGAGCCACGACCGCGACTTTCTTGACGGGCTGGTGACAAAAGTGTACGAGTTTGGCGGCGGGTCGGTGCGCGAGCATCTCGGCGGCATCTACGACTTTCTCCGCAAGAAGGAGATGCAGAGTCTTGACGAGCTGCACACCACGGGGTCGCCCTCGGGTTCCCAGGCCAAGCCCGCCGACGTGAAAGCCGCCGCGCTGGCCGACGCGCCATCGGAGGGAAAACTTTCCTACGAGGAGCGGAAAGAGCAGGCGCGCCGGCGGCGCAAGGCGGAAAAGCTGGTCGAGCAGCGCGAGACGGAGGTGACGCGCCTTGAGACCGAGAAAGCGGAGATTGAGGCACGGCTCGCCACGCCGGAGGGTGCGGCGGATACCGCACTCTTCACGCGCTACGCCGACACGCAGCAGCGCCTCGCCGCAGCAGAAAAGGCGTGGGAGGAGGCAATGGAGGCTTTGGAGGACGCGGAGTAGACGCGCAACGCCGCGTCCCCGCGCAACACAGACACACAGACAAAACTATAAGCACAATGAACATCAAGACTTTGCTGCCGGCGCTCGCCATGGCCGCCGGCACGGCGTTGGGACAAAACAGCCTTTCCTCGGGCATTGACAAAGCCAATATGGACCTGTCGGTGAAGCCCGGGACGGACTTCTACTCGTACGCCGGAGGTGGGTGGATGGCGGCGCACCCGCTCACACCGGAGTTTTCGCGCTACGCGCAGTTTGACGCACTCGCCGAAAACAACCGCAAGCAGCTGCGCGAGCTCATCGAGCAACTGGCACAGGGAAAGCACGCGCAAGGCACGCTCGAACAGAAAATAGGCTCGCTCTACCGCCTTGCCATGGACAGCGTGCGCCGCAACAAGGAGGACTACGACCCCATCAAGACGACACTCGCCGAAGTGGAGGCCATAGACTCTCGAAAGGAGGCGCAGTACGAAATGGCTCTGCTGCAGGCACGCGGCATCTCCAACTTCCTCTCCATCGGCTGCGACGCCGACCTGAAAGACGCAAAATGGAACCTCATGCAGGTTAACCAGGGCGGCATCTCAATGGGCGAGCGCGACTATTACCTCGGTGAGGACGAGCCCACGAAGAAGATACGCGAGGCGTACATGGCATATGTCAAGCAGCTCTTCCTCATGACGGGCAAGACAGAGGCGCAGGCCGCCGATGCCGCAACCGCTGTGCTCGGCATAGAGACGCGCATCGCGACCGCGTCCTACGGTGCGGTGAAACTGCGCGATGTGGAGGGCAACTACCACAAGATGAGCTACCGCCAGCTGCTCGCCGACTTCCCGGGTATAGACTGGAGCACGCTCTTCCTGCTCAACGGTGTGCCGGCATTCGACAGCATTTCCGTCAACCAGCCCGAGCCCATACACGAGGTGGAGAAGATTCTCGCCGAGGCTTCCCTTGACGACATCAAGGCATACCTATATTATAAGGTGGTGGACGACGCCGCCAACTCGCTGTCCGACCGCTTCCGCGCCGCCTCCTTCGGCTTTTACAGCCACACCATGGGCGGAGCCGAACAGGACCGCCCGCGCTGGAAACGCGCCGTGAGCGCCGTGGAGGGCGCGCTGGGCATGGCCGTCGGACGCATGTACGTGGAGAAGTACTTCCCCGAAAGCTCGAAGAAGCGCATGCTGGAGCTTGTGAAGAACCTCCAGACCGCCCTCGGCGAGCGCATCGACCAGCAGAAGTGGATGAGCGACGAAACGAAGCGCCAGGCACACGAGAAACTCGCCAGCTTCTACGTGAAGATTGGCTACCCCGACAAGTGGATGGACTACTCAAAGCTTGACATTGACGAGAGCCTCAGCTACTACGAGAATATGGTGCGCGCCACGCAGTTCCTCAGCGCATACTACACCGAGAAGCGCGTCAACAAGCCCACCGACCGCACCGAGTGGCTCATGACTCCGCAGACCATCAACGCCTACTACAACCCCACCACCAACGAGATTTGCTTCCCCGCCGGCATACTGCAGCCGCCTTTCTTCAACGCGCAGGCCGACGACGCCTGCAACTACGGGGCTATCGGCGTGGTGATTGGCCACGAGATGACACACGGCTTCGACGACCAGGGGGCGCAGTTTGACAAGGACGGCAACATGCGCAACTGGTGGACGGAGAGCGACAAGGCGGACTTCAACCGCCGCACCAAGGGACTGGCGGACTTCTTCGACAAGATTAAGGTGCTGCCCGACCTCAACGCCAACGGCCGCCTCACCCTCGGGGAAAACATCGCCGACCACGGCGGACTTAACATAGCTTTCCAGGCTTTGCAGAACGCCACAAAGGACGCGCCGCTCGCCACGAAGGACGGCTTCACGCCCGAGCAGCGCTTCTTCCTCAGCTACGGCCTCATCTGGGCGTGCAACACGCGCGAGGCGATGCTGCGCCAGCTCACGAAGACCGACCCCCACTCCGCCGCGCGCTGGCGCGTTAACGGCGCGCTGCCGCACATTGACGCGTGGTACAAGGCTTTCGGCATAACGAAGAAAGACCCGCTCTTCATCTCCAAGAAAGACCGCGTGGACATCTGGTAAACTGACAACAGGACGACCCTCCCGCACGTGCCGCGCACCCTTTGACGGACACGCGCGGGAGGCGTGCCGCGCCTGCGGGGGCAGTTACACAAACGACAAAGACAATAAAGACAATGAAAGAGACTTCACTTCCCGAAAACGCGTTCCGCCCGCTGCGGGACGGCGAGGAGTACGAGCCGCTGATGAAGCCCTCGCGCCAGTACCGCGAGGTTACGCCGTGGTCGCTCGTCTGGGGATTGCTGATGGCGGTCGTGTTCTCCGCCGCGACGGCGTACCTCGGGCTCAAGGTGGGCCAGGTGTTTGAGGCGGCCATCCCCATCACCATCATCGCTGTGGGCGTGAGCGGCGCCACCCACCGCAAAGACCCGCTCGGCGAAAACGTGATAATACAGAGCATCGGCGCGTGCTCGGGCATGATTGTGGCGGGAGCCATCTTCACCCTGCCCGCCCTCTACATACTGCAGCACAAGTACCCCGAGCTGACGGTCAACTTCATGCAGGTGTTTCTCTCCTCGCTGCTCGGCGGCGTGCTGGGCGTGCTTTTCCTCATCCCCTTCCGCAAGTATTTCGTGAAGGACATGCACGGCAAGTACCCTTTCCCCGAGGCCACAGCGTCCACGCAGGTGCTCATCTCGGGTGAGCGCAGCGGCTCGCAAGCCAAGCCGCTCCTAGTGGCGGGGCTTGTGGGCGGACTCTACGACTTCGCCGTGGCGGCCTTCGGCGCATGGAACGAAAACTTCACCTCGCGCTTCTGCGCCCTTGGCGAAACTGTCGCCGAGAAAGCAAAGCTCGTGCTGAGCGTCAACACCAGCGCCGCGCTCCTCGGCATGGGCTACATCGTGGGACTGAAATACGCCGCCATCATCTGCCTCGGCTCCGTGGCGGTGTGGTGGGTCATCGTACCCGGCATAGCCCTCCTCCTGCCGGACATGCAGGTGGCTCCCGGCGTGGCCGCAGCGGCGGCATCCCCCGAACAGCTCTTCGCCTACGCCAAGAGCATCGGCATAGGCGGCATCGCCATGGCGGGCATCATCGGCGTGATACGCAGCTGGGGCGTGATACGCGGCGCATTCTCCCTCGTGGGCAAGATATTCAAGGGCGGAGGCGAGGCGCAGGCCGAGCAACGCACGCAGCGCGACCTCCCCATGAAGATTATAGCCGCCGGCTCGCTGCTCACCATCGCCGTCACCGCACTCTTCTTCTACTTTGACGTGATGGGCGGCAACCTCCTCTTCACCATAGTGGGCATTGTCATCGTGGCGGTGATAGCTTTCCTCTTCACCACCGTGGCGGCAAACGCTATCGCCATCGTGGGCTCCAACCCCGTGAGCGGCATGACGCTTATGACGCTCATCCTCTCCTCCATCATTATGGTGGTGGCGGGCCTCAAGGGCACGGGCGGCATGGTGGCCGCGCTGATAATGGGCGGCGTGGTGTGTACCGCGCTCTCCTCGGCGGGGGCTTTCATCACCGACCTCAAGATTGGCTACTGGCTCGGCTCTACGCCGCGCCTGCAGGAAACCTACAAGTTTCTCGGCATACTGGTGTCGGCTGCCACTGTGGGCGGTGTGATAATGATACTGAACAAGGCCTACGGCTTCACGCCCGACAACTCGGACGTGATGGCCGCGCCGCAGGCCCGCGCCATGGCGGCGGTGATTGAGCCGCTGATGAGCGGCGAGGGCGCGCCCTGGGCACTCTACGGCATAGGCGCGGCCATCGCCATCGCGCTGACAATGTGCGGCGTGTCGGCACTGGCTTTCGCCCTGGGCATGTTCATTCCCCTCTCGCTCAACCTCCCGCTCATCGTGGGCGGCGCGGTGAACTGGTACGTCAACAGCCGCTCCACGGACGTGGAGCTGAACAACCGCCGCAACGAGCGCGGCACACTCCTGGCCTCGGGCTTCATAGCGGGCGGCGCGCTGATGGGCGTGGTGAGCGCGGGCATGCAGTTCGGCGGACTTTCATTCGCCAACGCCGCTTACCTTGACTCACCGCTCTCGCAGATTGTCTCGCTCGCGGCGTACATACTGCTTGTGGTTTACCTCACACGCGCCTCGCTGAAGGCGTAAGGCACACAAGGCGGGGCCGTCCGCGCAAGGACGCGCCCCTGCGCAAACGCCCCGAAAGGGCAAAACACCCCGTACGGGGGCGGCGTTTTTTCGCGCCGTCCCCGTTTTACATACCCGCCCCCGCCGCCAAAACGCCGCCACACGAGCCGCCCTTATTTATTATTTTGCTACATTTGCCACATTATTGCAACGCGGAGGCGCCAGCCGCGCCCGCAGAGCCTGAGCAACTAACACGGAAAACAAATCGTATCATGGAACAGAAAGACTTGCAACACATCGCCTCGCAGTTTGAGATAAAGGCCACCGTGTCCGAGGTAAAGCCGCTTGGCAACGGACTCATCAACACCACTTACAAGGTAGTGACTGAGGGCGACGCACCCGACTACGTGCTGCAGCATATCAACAACTCCATCTTCCCCGACGTAGACCTCCTTATGGACAACATAGTGGCCGTGACAGGGCACATCCGCAAGAAGCTGGAGGCGGCCGGCACCAGTGACATCGACCGCAAGGTGCTGCACTTCGAACCCTGCAAGGACGGAAAGTACTACTACAAGCACGAGGGAAAATACTGGCGCGTGATGTACTACATCCCTGACACGGTGTCGAAGACCGGCGTCACGCCCGAAAGCTCGTACATCGTGGGCAACACTTTCGGCAACTTCCAGGCCATGCTGGCCGACATCCCCGTACAGCTCGGCGAAACCATCAAGGACTTCCACAATATCGAGTTCCGCCTCCAGCAGCTCAAGGAGGCCGTGGCCGAGGACAAGAAAGGCCGCCTCGCCGACACGCGCCACATTGTGGAGGAGATAGAGAAACGCGCCGCCACGATGTGCCGCGGCGAGCAGCTCTTCCGCGAGGGCAAGCTGCCCAAGCGCATCTGCCACTGCGACACCAAGGTGGACAACATACTCTTCGACAAGGACGACAGCGTGCTTTGCGTGATAGACCTTGACACGGTAATGCCCAGCTTCATCTTCTCCGACTACGGCGACTTCCTCCGCTCGGCCGCCAACACCATGCCCGAGGACAGCCCCGAGTACGACAAGATATCCTTCCGCATGGACATCTTCAAGAAGTTCACCGAGGGATACCTTGAGACGGCTGGCGCTTTCCTCACGCCGGTGGAGATTGAAAACCTCCCGTACGCCGCCACGCTCTTCCCCTATATGCAGGTGGTGCGCTTCTACGCCGACTACCTCAACGGCGACACGTACTTCAAGACGCAGTACCCCGAGCACAACCTTGTGCGCACACTCAACCAGCTCGCACTGCTGCGCAGCGCGGAGGAGCACATCCCCGAAATGGAGGCGTTCATCAAGCAGCAGCTGGAGAAGTGACGCGCACGCACGCGCCGCGCACACCATAAGCTGACGACAGCCACACAGACACAAGAGACACAAGAAACGCAAGTCCGGAAGCGGGACAGGGAGGACGCTCCCCGCCGCCGCCTTTCCGGACTTTCACTTTCCCCCGCCGGCGTGCCGCCGCAGCGGGGTCAACCCCCAAAAACAAGGAAACCATGGACGACAAACAACTTCTGCGCCGCGCCATCGCGCTCTCCGTGGCAAACGTCGCGGAGGGCGGCGGTCCCTTCGGCGCGGTGATAGCACGCGACGGGGAGATAGTGGCCGAAGGAGTCAACCGTGTCACCACACTGCACGACCCCACCGCCCACGCCGAGGTGCAGGCCATACGCGCCGCCGCCGCGAGGCTCGGCAGCTTCGACCTCTCCGGCTGCGTCATCTACTCCTCCTGCGAGCCCTGCCCCATGTGCCTTTCGGCCATCTATTGGGCGCGCCTCAGCCGCCTTGTCTACGCCGGCACAAAAAGCGACGCGGCGCGGGCGGGCTTTGACGACGCCTTTATATACAAGGAGCTTTCGCTGCCGCCATCCGAGCGCCGCCTCGCCTCCAGCGAATGCCTCAACGCGGAGGCGCTCGCCGCCTTTGACGCATGGCGCGAGAAGACGGACAAGGTGGAGTACTGACCATACCGCGCTCCCCCACCCCGCTGTATACACCGGCTGGGTCCATTTAAGGGAAAACCGGGAATCATCTTTTGAGGCAACGGACCGGGAAACGCAAAAGCGGAAACACAAAAAAGAAATCCCCCGCGCGGGCATACCGCTCCGCGCGGGGGATTATTGTGCGCCGGCGGACGGGGGTGTCCCGTCCGCACGCCGTCAGATGCTCACGCTCGCGCCCGCCGTCACGAGGAAGCCGGGCTGCACCACGTTGGCAAGGTCGCAGTAGCGGTGGGCGGTGAGGTTGGTCATGTCCACATGCAGCGTATAGTGCCGCCGCGTCCACTTCACCTTGCAGTCAAGCAGGGCGTGCGTGCCGTAGGGACGCAGCTCGCCCGTCTCCGCGCCGCCGCTGTACACAAGGTACGCCCCCTCGCGCCGCTGCACGCTCAGCGTCCACTCGGCCGTGAGCGGGCCGTATATGCGGTGGGAGAGCTTCGCGGTGAACTTGTGCCGCAGATACTCCATGGCGTAGTTTGACTTGAAATAATCCTCGCCGCGCAGCCTGTGCTGCCACAGCCACGCGTACGAAACCGAAAGCGACACGAGGGGCTGCCGCCCGCCCAGCAGGCGGTCAAGGCGCAGCGTGGCGTCCGCCCCCGCGCCGAAGTTGTCGAGGTCGAAACTCGTGGCGTGGTAAATGTCCGCCGCGTCATACATCACCCAGTCTATCATGTGCGTGCCGTGGCGGTAGTGCGCCTTAAGCCGCACGCTCGCCGCCAGGCATGTGAAGTCGGCTCCGAGGCGCACGTCCGAGCACTCTTCGGGGCGCAGCCCCACATTGCCCTCCTGCGTGGGGCTCTTGTACCAGAGGTCGGTGAAGGAGGGAAGCCTCAGCGCGCGGTTAAACGAGGCGTAAACGCGCCACCCGCCAGAGGGGCGGAAACTCACGTCAATGCCGGGGTAGAAGCGGAAGCCGCCGCCAGCAGCCGTGTTGCGCTGCGCCATCACGCCCGCGCTGAGCGTGAAGCGCCGCCACACCACGTTATGCTCGAGAAAGTAGGACACGTTGGTGCGGCTGTCGCGCCGCGTGTAGAGTTTTCCAGGCTCGCGCGGCACACCCACATATTGGCTCTCGTCCACAGGGCGGCCGAGGTTGCCGCTGAGCAGGGTTTCCTCCCTCACCTCCGCACCTGCCGCCGTGCGCCCCGCCGCCCAGTCCGTCCACGCGTTGGCGGCGGCGGTGTACACGTCAGAGCGGTTGAAGTTCTCCCCGCGCTCCGAGCCGCGCGTCAGCTGGTAGTGATCGGCGTTGCGCAGCCACGAGACCTGCGCCGCCACGCGCACGCGCCCTTTCGTCTCGCCGCGTGCCGACACGAGGTAGCGGCGGGTGGCCTCCCACTGGTCGGGGTAGCGTGCGGAATAAAACGTGTTGGCTCCGAAGTCGCTTGCCGTCACGCCGCCCTGCACGTCAAGGCGGAAGTCCGCCGCGTCGTAGCCAATGTAGGCGAAGCCCTTCCCGCCCTTGAAGGCACCGTTGTCCACCGCGCCGTCCGAGCGCTGCCCGCTTCCGCTCGCCGAGAGCGTCCAGCCCCGGCCCGCGCTCCACGCCGTGCGGGCTTCGCCTCGCACCATGCCGTGCGAGCCGCCCTCCACGGTGGCCCGCAGGCGGTCGCCGGCGGCGGCCTTCGTGCGTGTCACCACGTTTACCGCGCCGCTGAAAGCCTGGCTGCCCATCACGCGCGAGGCGGCCCCCTCCACAATCTCGACACGCTCGATGTCTGAAAGGTTCAGCGGGAAATCGGCGGCGTTGTGCCCCGTCTGCGGATTGACGACCGGGACACCGTTCACAAGAAGCGTGATTTGGTCAAACGTGCCGCCGTCGATGCTGATGTCCGTCTGCACGCCATAGCCTCCGCGCTGCCGCACGTCGACGCCGGCCGTAAGTTTGAGCACGTCGTTCACCGTCGTGACGCCCGCCGCCGCGAGGTCGTCACGCGTCAGCGTCACCACCTGCCGCGCCGCCACGCCGGCGGCCAGCGGGGCGCGTGAGGCGGACACCGCCGCCTCGCCAAGCTGCAGCGTGTCCGCCGCGAGAGCCGTCCCCTCCCCCTCGTCCGCCGTGCGCAGCGCGGCGGCACTCACCGCAAGGCGCGGCGCGGCGGAGAGCAGCGTGGCCGCCCCCAGCACCCCGACGCGCACCTCACGGTGCAGGCAGGAGAAGAGTGACCAGCCTTTCCGCGCGAAATGGCGGAAAACCAAGGCGTCGCCCCCCCTGTGTAGGTTGTTTTGCATAAAAAGGTAAGTAAATGATATGATATACATGCGCCCCGCCGCAGCGCGGCACGCTTCGCCGCACGGCGCGGGACGGCTGCAAAGGTAGGGCTTTATAAAAGGGCGGGTAAACTTTTCGCGCAGGAGTGACGGAAACGCGGCGGACGAAGCAAAAATGCCAGCGCGGCGCGTTTGCTTATTCGGAAACATTGCCTTCCTTTGCCGTATGGAAGAAAAAGCCGTGCATGTCATTTTGGGGGAGGAGGCCGACAGCTTTGTGAGACGGCAGCCCGAAAAGGTGCGGAAAAAGATTGCATACAACATTCGTAAAGTGGAATGCGGCGTGCTTGACAAAAGCATTCTTGAGAAACTGACGGGGAGCGACATTTGGGAACTGCGCACTTTGTACGCGGGAAACTGCTACCGGCTGTTCGCGTTTTGGGACACAAGGAGGCGAACGCTTGTTGTTGCCACCCACGGCATCGTGAAAAAGACACAGAAAACGCCACAAAAGGAAATAGCGAAAGCGGAAGCTATCAGGAAAGAGTATTTCGAAGACAACATATAGTATGGCAAAAATAAAATTCACCCCCGCCGACACCCTTGTCGACGACGTGTGGGGAAAGCCCGGCACCCCTGAAAGGGACGCCATGGAGGCACAGCTTAAAGAGGAGGTTAACGCCTATTTCGTGGGGGAGGCGATAAGGGAAGCGCGCCTCAGCCACAATCTCACGCAAGAGCAGCTTGGCGAGAAAATAGGCGTGCGCCGCTCGCAGATATGCAAGCTTGAAAACGGGAAATGTTCCCCGACACTCTCCACCATTGGCAGGGTGTTCCGCGCGTTGGGCGTGGCTTCCGCCACGCTTGACCTTGGCGGAAACGCGAAAGTGGCGTTGTGGTGAAACGCCGCGACAACAAACGGGCAAGGGGCGGGCGGCACAATGCCGTCCGCCCTTGCCGTCACACTGCATAGGGGCTTCCCCATTTTCCTCAGCCCGAAAGCACCGGTTCTCCCGAGCGTATGTCCATTGTCACGGACTTTTGCTCGCATCAAACGGAAAGCCGGCTCCGCAGAAATGCGGAATTTGGCTTTTTTGCACACGGCGGCAAGACATATGACCAACCGCTCCGAAAGGCAGCCGGCACGGGAACGACCGCAAAAATCAGTTTGTCACATTTATGGCGGGAAATCAAGCAAAATGACAAAATGCGGGTCGGGGCGGATTTAACACTTCGGCGGCCCGCCGGAGGCGGAAACGGGCTTCGTCGCGACACGCCGCCGACCTGTAGCGCCG